>PKEA01000071.1 GCA_002862805.1 Flavobacteriaceae bacterium
GCCTAATACATCAAAAATTTCTACCTTCTTGTCTAATGAAGATTTAGAGGTAATATAAATTTTACCAGAATTTACAGGATTTGGGTAAATTGTTAATCCTTCAATAGTAGGTTCCTGCGATTTATTTACTTGTGAATATCCTTCAAAAGCAAATAAAACTGAAAAAATTAAAATAGTATAAAAGTATTTTTTTATCATTCGCATAGTTATATGATGTAAAGATAATCATTTTTTAAATATAATTACAAAAATGATACCAATAAAAAAACCCTAACGAATTAGGGCTTTTTTGTTGAAAAGTATATGTTTTTATAAACCTGTTGTCCAGCCTTGTGCCCATGTAGGCACTCCTGTTCCGTTTCCAGCTCCAGTTGCGGTTGTAGTTTCTGTATAAGCATTAGTAACGTCTACAGTTGCTCCAGCAGTATTTTTACCTTTTGAAAGATTTGTAATATTGCTAAAAGTTACATTAGTTACTTTTAAATCTGTTGGGATAAACGCGATTGTTTGGTCATGCTCAATATTTAGTCCTGTAAGAAAGTTGTCTAATACAACGTTTGACATGATTGATTTTGTTCCTCTTCTTAATTTAATTGCATCTGGTTCGCTTCCTTGATCTCCAAGACCAATTAATGTCATGTTGTTTATTGTAGGATTAGCAATTGGAGTAGCATCAAAATTTGCTTCTAAATTGTCAGCTTCAATTCCTCTGTTTCCAATATTGTTTCCTAATTTACCATACCAGTAATTGTTAGTTCCAGACCATCCTTCAGTCCAATCAAATTGATCATCTTCGTTATAAGTTGATACGATATAAGATGTGTTTACTGTTCCTCCAAAAAACTCAACACCATCATCTGAACTTCTGTAAAATTGAACATATTCTATAATAGTTCCAGAACCTACACCAAATAATGAAAGCGCATTAAATTCTTTATTAGCATTGTATATTGCTCCAGAATATTCAATTCTTAAATATCTGATAGTTCCTGAATTGTCGTTTGGATTTGTTCCTCCATAAGTTAAGCCTGAAACTTCAGCAGAAGCAGAAGTTGCGCTATTTATAGGAGCTTTTCCACAAATTACTAATCCTCCCCAATCTCCAGGTGCTGGACTTCCGTTTGCACTTGTCATAACTACAGGGTCAGTAGAAGTTCCATTTACATATATTTTTCCACCTTGAGCAACAACGATATAAGCCGATGTTCCACCTGTAGCTTCAATTCTTGTTCCTGCAGGAATAGTTAAACTTGCATCTTCTTGAATAGTTAAAGGACCTGTTAATTTGTAAATTGTGTTTGCTTGTAAAGAAACATTGGTAAAAATATTTCCTTGAAAATCATTTGGATCAATTGTGCTTGTATTGCTGTTGTTTCCAGAAACGTTGTCTCCTTCTTCTACTGTAATACAACTTGTAGCAAGTAATGATGTCATTACTATAAAGCTAAATAATTTTACAATTTTTTTCATTTTAGTTGTTTTTTAGTTGTGGTAATGTTAAAATTTATAATTAAGTGATAAGCTTGTGTTTATACCTTTTTTAAAGGATTGAATTGTAATATCGCTATTTGGGTTTTCCTGAACCATTTTAAAATCAGGATTTAATAAGTTTTTAGCAGATAATCCAATACCTAGGTTTTTAGTCAATTTAGATTTTAAGATAAAGTCAAGAGAACCAATAGACTTTTCAACAATATTTCCTCTTCCTTGAGTTCCAATGGCATAAATTTTATCTGAATAAGTAGAGTAAGCAATTGTAGCCATTAAGTTAGTTTCTGTTTTTTTCCATTCTTTAAGAAAAGTAACATCCGCATTTATTAATAAATCTGATGCTCCAGAAAACGATGTGTTTTTTTCAGTAAAAGTGGTATTAAATGCAGTTTCGTTTGCTACTTTATCATTGTCTAATTCCTGATTAGTGTACATGTATGAAATGTTTAATCCTCCAGAAATGTTATTGTTTATAGTTTCATTACTTCTGTTATAAAGTATTTTTTTACCTTCAAATTCAATTCCTGCAGCGTAACCCCAATCTCCAGTATTTACATAAGAAATATCGTTACTTGATGATGCGATAGTAACTTCGTTCATTGGGTTTTGAATATATTTACCAAAACCAGTTACTGCTATTACTTCTTCATTTTTAGGAAAATATTCCCATTTTAAGTCAAAGTTGTAATCATCTGAAGGATATAAATCTTTATTACCAATTTTTTGTTGGTTTATTTCTTCGTAGATAAATGGAGCCGTTTCTTTAAATTGAGGTAAAGTATAAGTTTTACTTGCGCCAAATCTTAAGTTTTGTTTGTCGTTAAGTTCATATTTTGCAGTAACATTTGGTAACACTCCTACTTTTGTAAAGTAGTTTTTGTCTCCAATAGGATCTACTTGAGTTTGCCATTCTACGCTTTGGTAAATTTGATCAGAACGAAGTCCAACTACAGCGAAGAATTTTTTTGAAAATTGATATTCTACAGATCCAAAAGCACTACTTATAAATTGTAGCCCTGAATATGTTTGTGGATTTAAAGCGTTTGGACTATTAACACCTCCATTATAAGTATTAATTGTAAAGTATCCGTTATTAAAGTTTGTTTCGTTGAAATAGGCATCAATATTATTTGGGTCTATGATTGTTGTAGTTGCGCCAGGAGTTAAAGCATTAATTTTAAAGTTAAACTGAGTAGCTTCAAAATCTCTAGATTTATATTTTCCATTATAACCAATAGTTATTTTTCCTTTAAATTCATCTTCTTTTTTCGCAAATTTATAATCTCCAGAAAGGCTTACGGCATATTCGTCTTCAGTTAGCTTCTGGTAATATCTTTGATTATCTGAAGCAGAGTTATTAGCAATTACAAAGTCATTTGTGCTATTTCTTTTAAGAGTGTTTGTAGTTCTATCTGGCATATCTCCTTTTACTTGGTTGTATGAGATTCCCCAGTTTGCAGAATATCTATCTTTATATTTGTGCTCACCAAGCAATTGGTTTATAAAAATAGAGTTTTTAATGTATTCATTTCTTCTTATAAAACCATCTTCTTGAGTAACATCGGCAACAAAACCATTGTATTCTTTTAGTGATTGAGATGATGAATTGATAAATACACTATTGTATTTTATTTTATGATTGTTGTTAATTTTAAATCCTAAATTAAATAAGCCTGTAGTATTAGTATTGTAACCAAAAGATTCATATTTGTTAAAATCTTTAGTAGCAACTCCTTCAGCGTTTACAGATCTTGCTATTCCGTTTTTGATTGCAGTATATTCATTGTCAAATGAAACAGAAGCAAATAAACTTAATCTACTAACTTCCCCTAAATTAAACCGTTTTCCTCCAGCTAAGCTTAAACCAGAAGCCCATGGAGATTCTTTATGTGGATTTAAACTATTCTCAAAATTATAACTTGATAATACATTTGAAGGTACACTTGAATTGTGAAAGCCTAAAAATGAAGGGCCGTCTTGTAATCTGAAATTTTTATTTGATACTGCATTTGTGTTAATGGCAGATTTTAATCCAAATGCTAAAAATCCTGAGCCATTATAATCTTTAGACATTATGTCTATGTTTCCACCTGCAAAATCACCATACATTCTACTGTTATATACTTTGTCAATAGAAACGTATTCAACAATATCTGTAGAGAAAATACCTAAATCTATATTCTTTTTTTCAGGGTCGTTTGAAGGAATAGGAAGTCCATTCATAGAAGTAGAATTGTATCTATCTCCAAGACCTCTAACATAAATACTTCCAGAACCTTCTTGTTTTGAGATTCCTGTTGTTTTTGTTACTGCTGCTGCAACGTCACTAACTCCTTTTTTAGAAAGTTCCTGTGCTCCAATACTTTGTTTAATTTCAACAGATTTTTGTTGTTCATTTAATAAAGCAGATTCACTTTCTTTAGAAACGGTATGTACCACCACCACATCATTTAATTGAACACCACTTGCTTCAAGAGTATGGTTAATGGTTACAGTTTGATTTGCTTTTAACGTAAAAGGGAACTCTTTAGTTTCATAACCAAGATAGTTTACAATTAAAGTATAGCTTCCTGGTTTAAGTGATATTGAGTATTTCCCAAAATCATCTGTAGAAGTCCCTATAGTTGTTCCTTTAATAAGAACGTTTGCAAAAACTAAAGGTTCATTGTCATATTCTTTGTCTAAAATAGTTCCGGTTACTCTACCATTTTGAGAAAACCCTATTAGACTAAATAATAAAAATAATAGTAACGAATTGAATTTCATGTTGTGTTGTTCTAAATTTTGATGCAAAGAAACCGCGAGAAAATTAACAGACTGTTAACGTCGTGTTATGCTTGTATGTAAAAAGTGTTATTAAAATGTTATGACATTAAATAATTGTTAAGTGAATTATTTACTTATATTTTGTTTTATCTTTACTAACTGAAACTTAATTTAAAGAAATGAATAATCAAGAAATTACGATTTTATTAGTAGATGATGAACCAGATATATTAGAAATTGTAGGTTATAATTTATCTCAAGAAGGTTATAAGATTATTACAGCTTCAAATGGTAAAGAGGCTGTTTCAACTGCAAAAAAAGAAACTCCACAATTAATAATTATGGATGTAATGATGCCAGAAATGGACGGTATAGAAGCTTGTGAAAAAATTAGACAAGTTCCCGAGTTACAAAATACAATCATTACTTTTTTAACAGCTCGTTCAGAAGATTATTCTCAAATGGCAGGGTTTGATGCAGGAGCTGATGATTATATCTCAAAACCTATCAAGCCAAGAATTTTAGTTAGTAAAGTAAAAGCGTTATTGAGAAGAGTCAAGGATAATGCTGAAGTTTCGGATATTTTAAATGTTGGCGGAATAGAAATAAATAGAGAAGAATATAAAATTGTAAAGGAAGGTGAAGAAATTTCTTTGCCAAGAAAAGAGTTTGAATTATTCTACTTACTAGCAACAAAACCAGGAAAGGTTTTTACAAGAGAAGAAATTTTAGATAAAGTTTGGGGCAATGAAGTTATTGTGGGAGGAAGAACTATTGATGTTCATATTAGAAAGCTTAGAGAGAAAATTGGAGATGAGTTTTTTAAAACCATAAAAGGAGTAGGTTATAAAATTGAATTTTAATGAGTTTTAATTTTAAAAAATCATATAAATTTGCTACTTTTTCAGCTATTTTCATTAGCTTGTTTTTATTAATCTTATTTTTGTTTTTTCATTTTTTTATTGCAGAAATAAGCTTTCATCTTATCTTTTTTATTGTTTTTTCATCGTTTATTTTTTCTTTTTTTGCTCTTCAGTATAGAGTTGAAAAATTTATATATCAAAGAGTAAAAAAAATATACGATGATGTTTCTTTATTAGAAACAAGCTCTTTTAGAAATCAATCTATAACCACGGATATGGCAACTTTAACTAAAGAGGTTCAAAAGTTTGCAAAAGATAAAAAACTCGAAATAGAAACGTTGAAAATTCGAGAAGAGTATAGAAGAGAGTTTTTAGGAAATGTTTCTCATGAATTAAAAACTCCTTTATTTACAGTTCAGGGCTATTTATTAACATTGTTAGATGGAGCAATGGACGATAAAAATATTCGAAAAAAATATTTACAAAGAGCAGAAAAAGGTGTAGAAAGGCTTATTTATATTGTAAAAGACTTAGATATGATAACAAAGTTAGAAACAGGCGATTTAAACCTTGATCTTTCTGAATTTGATATTATTGAAGTCATTCAAAATGTTTTTGATTTACTCGAAATGAGAGCTGCTAAAAAAAATATCACACTTACTTTTGATACTAAATATAAAGAAAAAATAGTGGTTTTTGCAGATCAAGAAAAAATTCAACAAGTGGTTACTAATTTGGTTATGAACTCTATTAAATATGGTAAAGAAAAAGGTACTACAGAAGTTAGTGTTGAAAATTTAGTAAATAATAAGGTTATCGTTAGGATTACTGATAATGGGGAAGGAATTGAAAAGAAACATATTTCAAGACTTTTTGAACGCTTTTATAGAGTAGATAAAAGTGGAGCAAGAAGCGAAGGTGGTTCAGGACTTGGATTAGCTATTGTAAAACATATTGTAGAAGGACATAATGAGAAAATTTACATAGAAAGTGAATTTGGAGTAGGTTCTGAGTTTTCATTTACTTTAGAAAAGGTCAAATAATTCTTTCCAAGTTATTTTTTTACTATAATTTGTAAAACCTTTGTATAATTCAATTTCATCTAATTTTTTAATTGTAAAATCTTCTTGTTTGCAAGAAGGTATAATTCCTTCTTTTTTGAATTTTTTAGCTAAATATTCTTGTTCATATTGCCCAGGGGTTGCAATGAAAAATGCTTTCTTATTTAGTTTTGCTAAGTCCATAACAGTAGTGTAACCAGAACGACATAATATATGATTACTTTCATTAAAAGTGGTTTGTAATTCTCTGCTGTTCATGAAGTTGTAGTAAGTAATGTTGTTTTTAACTTCTTTAATTTGTTTTTTTTCAACTACCCCTTTAATGAAAATTACTTTTTTAGGGTATTTTTCTAATTCTAAAATTATTTTTTCTTCTAAAATGGTTCGTTGAGGTTCTGGACCAGATAATAAAACCATTAAATCATAAACAGTTGGCATTGGTTTTTTGCATAATCTACTTAAAGGGCCAATGTATTTTACATTTTTAATCAATTCTGTAGGATGGCCAAGTTTTCCTGATAAATTGGGGCTGGTTTCTACATCAGGAACCCAGCATTCATCGAATTTTTGAATGTATTTCTTGTGCAATATTGTAGTTAGCCATGAAGTACTTCCTGTTAAAACATTTAACTGATGCGTAATAAACACAGAAGGAACTTCTTTTGAAAAAACACCTAATCTATTATCAGAAATAATTCCGTCAAAATGATAAGCGCTTATTATTTTAGCTACTGTTTTTTGCTCGTTCTGAATTGCTGAAATAATTTTAGGAATTTGAGCAATCATTTTCCATTTAAAATTTCTTCCTTTTTGAGCATATTGAATGTTATAGGAAGGAAGTTCAAATGAAATTAGTTTTGGGAATTCTTTTTTTAATAATTCTAAAGCAACTCCATCAGATGCAATTACAGGTTCAAAACCATTATCAATTAACCCATTAATTATAGGAATGCATCTTGTGGCATGACCAAGTCCCCAGTTTAAAGGAGCAACTAATATTTTTTTCATGTATTGGAGTTCTTTACAAAATTAATTCTTTAAAACAGAAATAAATTGTTCCGCTAATTTATTTTCATATTCAAAAGTTTCTTCTTCCGCTTCTACTTTATGTAATTCATGTTTATACAGCTTCCATTTTTTGTTATTGTATTCAAGGGCGGTTAAATTTTCAATCCAGTCACCAGAATTTAAATATAATGTTTTCCCTTTATCATTTTCTACAACTTCCATTTTTGGTTCGTGAATATGTCCGCATATTACATAGTCATAGTTGTTTTCAATGGCTAATTCGGTACAAACATTTTCAAAGTTGGTAATGAATTTTACCGCCGATTTTACATTGTTTTTTATCTTTTTGGATAATGAATAAGGTTCTTTTTTCATTTTAGCCAAAACCCAATTAATAAATCGATTTATCAAAATTAACATGTCATAACCCCAACCGCCTAATTTTGCTAACCATTTTGCATGTGTAATTGAAGCATCGAAAACATCACCATGAAATATCCATGCTTTTTTTCCATCTAAATCTAAAACTAATTTGTTAAGTAAACTTAGGTTTCCAAGATGCAAATCGGAAAACTTTCTTAAAAACTCATCATGATTACCTGTTAAGTAATACACCTTTGTTCCTTTAGAGCTCATTGAAATTATTTTTTTTATAACTTTCAAATGATCTTTAGGAAAATAAGATTTTCTAAATTGCCAAATATCAATAATATCTCCGTTTAGAATAAGCGTTTTAGGTTTAATAGAAGACAAATATTCTAATAATTCCTTTGCATGACAACCATAAGTACCTAAATGCACATCGGAAATTACAGCAAGTTCTACTTTTCGTTTCTTCACTAGAATAAATTTTTACAAAAAAAGAGATTTTTATACTTTATAAGGTTACATAAATATTATCAAAACTTTATTTTTAGTAGTTTTGCCAAAAATAAATTGAAGTGGGAAGCAAAAATAAATTAAAGCGATTTAAAGAAAACGAAACATTTGCAAACGTTTTTCAACCAACAAGAGAAGAAGTAGTGGGAGGAACATTTCCTTTAAAAGGAAAGTGGAGATCAGATTTTTTTAAAAATGACAATCCAGTTGTTTTAGAATTAGGCTGTGGAAAAGGAGAATATTCTGTTGGCCTGGCTAAATTAAATCCCAACAAAAATTTTATTGGTATCGATATAAAAGGGGCTCGTTTTTGGCGTGGAGCTAAAACGGCTATTGAAGACAGCATGAATAATGTTGCCTTTTTGCGAACTCAAATTGAACTTATTGAGCATTGTTTTGCTAAAGATGAGGTTGATGAAATTTGGATTACTTTCCCAGATCCACAAATAAAATACAAGCGTACTAAGCATAGAATGACAAATGCAGAATTTCTAGAAAACTATAAAAAAGTTTTAAAACCAAACGGATTAATGCATTTAAAAACAGATAGTGAATTTATGCACGGATATACTCTTGGTTTGTTACACGGAGCAGGTCATGAAGTTATTTATGCTAATCATAATGTGTATAAAAATGAAGGTGCACCAAAAGAAGTTACAAGTATTCAAACCTTTTATGAAGGTCAATATTTAGAAATTAACAAAGCAATTACGTATATTCAATTTCGTATTAAGTAATAAAAGTTACCTTATAGCAGAAAAGCATCATATAAATTTGTAATAAAACAATGAAATGGGATTAATAGCAGATTTTATAGCAGGATATTTAGTGGCTTTTGCAGGTTTTTTTGCGCCTGGAATGCTAAATGTTTTAGCGGCTAAAATAAGTATTACCGAAAGTAAAAGAGCGGCATTATTATTTATTTTCGGGACTCTAACAATTGTTTTGTTGCAAGCTTTTACGGGTGTTTATTTCGCTAAATTTTTAGATAGTCATCCTAGTGTTAGTGATACTTTAAAGAAATTTGGTACTGTAATTTTTGTAATTCTTACAATTGCTTTTTTACTTAAAGGTTTTCAAACCAAAAAACCTAAGAAAGAGATTGAGATAAAATCAAAACAGAATCGTTATGTTTACGGACTTATGATGGGGAGTTTTAATATGTTTGCAATTCCATTTTTTGCCATTTCTAGTTTAACTTTAGCGTCAAAAGATCTTTTTGATTTTTCATTAACTTCAATAATTGTATTTTCAATTGCAGCTGTTTTAGGAACATTTACTATTTTCTACAGCTATGCCGTTTTTTTTAAAAAGATAGAAAATAAAGTAGATGTTTTGATTAATAATATTTATTTTATTCTAGCGGGTTTTACGGGTTTTGTGGCAATTATTTCTATTTACAAAATGATCAACGCTTAACGATTGATAAAAAAGAACCCAAATAACGAAAATTTCTTCGAACGTGTTTACGAAATTGCACGTCAAATTCCTTACGGAAAAGTCACTTCTTATGGTACAATTGCAAAAGCATTAGGTGCTGCTCGTTCTGCAAGAATGGTAGGTTGGGCAATGAATGCTTCGCATAATAGGGAAGATGTTCCTGCGCACAGAGTCGTAAATCGACTAGGTCTTTTGTCTGGAAAGCACCATTTTGATGGAACAAATTTAATGCAACAATTATTAGAATCTGAAGGTGTAGAAGTGGTTGATAACCAAATTGTCGATTTCCAAAAATATTATTGGGAGCCAGATATTAATTCTTAGGAACCTGACTTATAAGGATGTAATTTTTACAAAACTTTACAACTTGTAACTTTATTACATTACAACTATATTCTTTATCTTTGCAATCTTAAATCAGTTTAAATAAAGTTAATACAACTTTCAAGTTATAGATATATGAAGTTAGATAGAAAAGAAATATTAAAGGCATTAGAAACTATTTCTGTTGCTGGAGAAGGAAAAAATATGGTCGAAAGTGGTGCGGTTCAAAACGTAATCACTTTTGGAGATGAAGTAGTAGTAGATCTTACATTGGCAACACCTGCTTTGCATATTAAAAAAAGAGCTGAAGTTGATATTATGAAAGTAATACATGAAAAAGTGTATGAAAAAGCAAAAGTAAAAGTAAATATAAAAATTGAAGCTCCAGAAAAACCAGAAATTCCAAATCAAATTAAAGGGAAAGCAATTCCTGGAATAAGTAATATTATTGCTGTTTCTTCAGGTAAAGGTGGAGTTGGAAAGTCTACAGTTACTGCAAACTTGGCAGTTACTTTGGCAAATATGGGTTTCAAAGTTGGTGTTTTAGATGCTGATATTTACGGGCCATCAATGCCAATAATGTTTGATGTTGAGCAAGCAAAGCCAACATCGGTAGAAATTGATGGAAAATCAAAAATGCAACCGGTTCAAAGTTATGGTGTAGAAATTCTTTCTATAGGATTTTTCACAAAACCAGACCAAGCGGTTATTTGGCGTGGACCAATGGCTGCAAAGGCTTTAAATCAAATGATTTTTGATGCCAATTGGGGTGAAATTGATTTTATGTTAATAGATTTGCCACCAGGAACAGGAGATATTCATCTTTCAATTATGCAATCGTTACCTATTACAGGAGCTGTAGTTGTAAGTACACCTCAAGCGGTTGCCTTGGCAGATGCTAAAAAAGGTGTTGCCATGTTTGCTAATGAAAGTATCAATGTTCCGGTTTTAGGAATTATTGAAAACATGTCTTATTTTACACCAGAAGAATTACCGAATAATAAATATTATATCTTTGGAAAAGAAGGCGCACGCAATTTAGCACAAGATTTAGAAGTTCCGTTTTTAGGAGAAATTCCATTAGTTCAAAGTATTCGTGAAGCAGGAGACTATGGTCGTCCAGCAGCTTTACAAACAGCTTCACCAATTGAAAGAGCTTTTGAAGAATTAGCAAGAAACGTTGTTGCCGAAACGGTAAGTAGAAATGAAACATTACCACCATCTGAAGCAATAAAAATAACAACAATGGCAGGTTGCTCTGCGGTTAAAGGAAAATAAGATGAATAAAGAAGAAATTGTAATTGGTGTTGAAAAAGCTTTAGATGAAATCCGCCCTTTTTTAAAATCAGATGGTGGAGATATTTCACTTATTGAAATTATAGACGATAAACACGTAAAAGTTCGTTTAGAAGGTGCTTGTACAAGTTGTAGTTTAAGTATTAGTACTATGAAAGCAGGTGTAGAAACTACAATTAAAAAATTTGTTCCTCAAATTGAGACCGTAGAAAATATTGCTTAATTTTTTTAGTATGACAAAAGTCATATTAAAAAAGAGTAATATTTTACAACTTTGCAGCATCAATTTTTCAACTTATAAAAAATGATTGAAACAGATATATTAATAATTGGTGGAGGTCCAACAGGACTTTTTACCGTTTTTGAAGCAGGATTATTACAATTAAAATGTCATATTATTGACGCTTTGCCTCAGCCAGGAGGGCAATTAGCTGAATTATATCCAAAAAAACCAATATTTGATATTCCAGGTTATCCAGAAGTTTTAGCAGGTGATTTGGTAACCAATTTAATGGAACAAATTAAACAATTTAAACCAGGTTTTACGTTGTCACAAACTGCAGAAACTATTGATAAATTAGAAGATGGTACTTTTATTGTTACTACAAATAAAGGGGTAAAACATCATGCCAAAGCGGTTGCAATAGCAGGGGGATTAGGTACTTTTTCACCAAGAAAACCTCAATTAGAAAATATTGAATTCTATGAAGAAAAAGGAGTAGAGTATTTTGTAAAAGATCCTGAATTGTTTAGAGATAAAAAAATCGTTATTGCTGGTGGAGGAGATTCTGCTTTAGACTGGAGTGTTTTCTTGTCAGATGTTGCTTCTTCAGTTACTTTAGTCCACAGAAGAAACGAATTTAGAGGAGCTTTAGATTCTGTAGAAAAAGTACAAGAATTAAAAAAATTAGGTAAAATTAACTTAATTACTCCAGCAGAAGTTGTTGCCGTTCATGGTGAAAATCATATTGAAGCCTTAACATTAGAAAACGAAGGTGTTCAACAAAAAATAGAAACTGATTTCTTTATTCCACTTTTTGGATTGACTCCAAAACTAGGAGCCATTGCCAATTGGGGATTAGAAATTGAGAAAAACGCTATCAAAGTAAACAACGCTTTAGATTATCAAACCAACATCGACGGAATTTATGCCATTGGTGATGTAAATACGTATCCAGGAAAATTAAAATTGATTCTTTGTGGTTTTCACGAAGCAACGTTAATGTGTCAAAGTGTTTATAATAGAATCAATCCAGGAAAACGTTATGTGTTAAAATACACAACAGTTTCAGGAGTTGATGGTTTTGATGGAACAAGAAAAGAAGCTGAAAAAGCAGTGGTTAAATCAATCGACTAATGACTGACGTTACAATATTTATCACCGATAGAAATGGAGTTAAACATGAGGTTTTAGCACCAACAGACATGAACATGAATGTTATGGAACTAATTCGCTCTTATGAATTAGCAGAAGAAGGAACAGTAGGTGTTTGCGGTGGAATGGCTATGTGTGCCTCATGTCAATGTTATGTTTTGAATGATGTTTTAAAAACAGAACGCAATGATGATGAAGAAGCAATGCTGTCAGAAGCTTATCATGTAAAAGAGAATAGTAGGTTAGGTTGCCAAATTCATATTGATGAAAATCTTGACGGTCTCGAAATTGAAATTGCACCAGAACAATAAAAACAAAAAAGCGAGATGAATTCATCTCGCTTTTTTTTAGTTTAAATGTATTGGGTAATCTATATCAGTCATAGAAAGATATTCCTTAGGCTTTGTAATATCTAGTAAAACCAAAAGTTCAAAAACTTCAAATCGTTCCAACAAGATCATAAAGTTAGTTTGCAAAGTGGGTATCGGAATCTTCTTTTTGTAAATAGAGTTTTCATATTCTTTTTCCCAATAATCACAATCAATATTTTTTAAATACATAAACAAACTATCTAATTCTTCAGGGGTTAGATTGAAGTTTAAATTTTTATAAGAAAGTTGATAGGCTTTTAATTTGGCACAATATACCAAAAAACCATTTCTATTTTTCGTTAAGTATTTAAAATGATTACACATGATTTTTATTTTACAAATGAATCGATAATTTTATCGGTTTCTGCTTTACTTGCTGTTGGTTTTAAGTCAAATAAGTGCATAAATAAAGGCTTTTTATCTACACTACTTTCTAAATTAATGTCTTTGTCAGCATCAAATACTGATTGCCATTTGGTTCTTACATTTTTCCAAAGTGCTCCATTTTCTTTCCACCAGTTTTGAGCAGCTTTACATTTAGAATCTTCAACTTTTACATATAAATCTAATCCTTTTTCTTGAGCTAATTCAGTGTCATTTCCCTTGTCATCACGAACTAATTTTCTGTTGTCTTGTTCGTGTAACCAACCATAATCCGTTATTTCATGAATGTTTCTTCTTTCCATAACATTATAGTCATTTCTTATGGTGTGTTCTCTTCTTGGTAAAGGAGCATCGGTAACATTCATCCAATAATCTTTTCCATCTTTATGAATCCAAGTTCCTGTTCCTTCATATCTTGGACTATCATCCACTTGATATACTTTTTGTGTCCATTGTCCTTTCACATCTTTAGGATTTAATTTTTCATACTTCCAAGTTTTGTCTTTAAAGAACTGATAAAATTCTTTGTTTTCAAACATCCAATCTTGTCTCCAATGTTTAATAATCATTTCATCATTTACAATTAATAAATGCTGTAAAACCAATTTATTTGGTGAATCCTCTACTAGTTCAACCCATTCTAAAGCATGGTCTTTTTTTGTCGGTGAAGCTTTGTAAGTTGAGTCTTTGGTAGTTTGAAAAGTTTCCGTAAAATTAAATTCTACTTCATAACAACCACACATTTTTTTAATAGACGTAATGTCTTTTTGTTTGTCTTGTGCGTAACCAGCAGATAATGAAATTGTTGCTAATAAAAGAGCAAATGTTTTTTTCATGATATTGTTTTTAGTTTAAATATTTCTGGTACAAAAATATTAAATTAATTTAGAATAAATAAAAATAACATATATATTTGCACAAATAAATTTATTAAGACCAATTCTAAATAATGAAAAATTTACTGTTTCTTTTCTTTTTCATCACTTTTTCAAACTTAATTTTTTCTCAAGAAATAAATGTTGATTCCTTAAAAATTAACCAGTTAAACGAAGTGGTTTTAACAGCTCAGATTGAACCTCAATCTTTAAAAAAATCAGTTCATAATGTAAAGGTTATTTCAGCAGAAGATATAGCAAACTTAGGAGCAAATAATTTAGGCGATATTTTAAATCAATACATAAACATAACCGTAAGACCAAGTAGTAGTTCTGGTAAATCAACCGTCTCTATGTTTGGTTTAGATGGTGGATATTTTAAAATTTTGGTGGATAACGTGCCTTTAGTAAACGAAAATGGATTAGGAAATAACACTGATTTATCCCAAATTAACTTAAATGACATTGAGCAAATTGAAATTATTGAAGGTTCAATGGGCGTTACACATGGAGCAAATGCTGTTTCTGGAGTTTTAAATATCATTACAAAAAAATCTACTAAAGAAAAATGGAACATAACTGCAACGGTTCAAGAAGAAACGGTTGGAAAAGAATTTGCTCTTTTTGAGGAAGGAAGACATATTCAAAACCTGAAAATTTCTCACAATATAAACGACAATTGGTTTGTGAATTTGGGTTCTAATAGAAATGATTTCAAAGGTTTTTTAGGAGACAGAAACGGAAAAGACTACACTATTAACGATGGAACTCGTGGGTATAATTGGTTGCCAAAAGAACAATGGCAAAACAATGCGTTACTATCGTATAAAAAAAATCAATTTAGAGTATTTTACAAATTTGAATGGCTTGATGAAGTAATAGATTTTTATGGTTCTGCCGCACAATCGGGTTTTAATACGCAATATGGTTCTTATAAGTATGGCGATGATGAAAGGTATTATTCCACAAGATTTTACCATCATTTAAATGCTGTAGGAAAACTTTATAATCAACTAAATTATAACATTTCCTTTTCGCATCAGTATCAAAAAAGAGAAGTTGAAGCTTATCGATATAATATTTCTGATGATGTTGAATTAAATAATTCCAAACAAAAAGACCAATCGATGGAAGTTTTCTATTCTATTGGAACGTTAAGTAACTTTTTTAAAACCAAAAAAGTTGATTTTCAATTAGGTTATGAAGCTGTAAAAAATAATGGGTTTGCAATTGTTGACGAAGAAGATAATCAGAAAAAAAACGTTTATAAAAACATTGATAATATAGATTTTTTTGCCATTTCTGAAATCAACGTATCAGAATCATTTTCTGTTAGACCTGGAGCAAGATATTCTTTTCAATCTTTATTCGAAAATCAATATGCGATTTCGTTAGGAAACCGATTATTACTTCCTAAAAGATATGAAGTTAGAGCTTCAATTGGAAAATCATATAGAACACCAACGTTTAATGAACTTTATACTCAAATTATTTTTGACGGACATTATTTTGTGGGGAACGAAGATTTAATTCCAGAAACCAGTACTTCTTATGAAGCAAGCATAAAAAAACGATTTGATTTAACTCAAAAAGTAGACTTAAAATCAAATTTTAATGTGAGTTATCTAAATGTTGATGATAGAATTACAAGTGCTTTAACAGGTTTTGAAGGAGCAACTCCTATTTATGAATACATCAACATCAGTAAGTTTAAAAGTATAAATTTTGCCTTATCCAATGCTATTCAATCTGAAAATTGGAAGTTTTCTTTAGGTGGTTCTTTAACAGGAATCTCAAGAACAATAGAAAATTTAGAATTCGTGTCAGATGATGAATTTTTATACAATTTTAATCTGAATTCAAGCATTTCATATACAGTTCCTAAATGGAAAACTACCTTTTCAACTTACTATAAATTCACAGGAAAAACGCAACAGTATTTATCGACTACTGATGGCTATGTTTTGTCAGAAATTGAACCTTATAGTTGGTTAGATGCATCGACAAGAAAACTATTTTATAACGATAGAATAGAACTTACTATTGGAGCTAGAAATCTTTTAGACATAAATAACGTAAACCAATCCAACCTAAATCAAGGAGCTGGACATGCTGTTTCTTCTCAAGTTTTATTGGCCTACGGAAGAAGTTATTTTTTAAAATTAACCTATAATTTAAATTTTTAATAACCATAAATATAATAATCATGAAAAAACAATTTTACATTTTATCATTAATAACGCTCGTCTTTACATCATGTTCTAGTGATGATTCTAATTCCTCAGCAACAACTAATATTGTTGAAGAAGCTGTAGTGTCACCATTATTAGGTGGGCCAAATCAACAAAATCAAGTATATATTGATTTAAGTTCTAATCAACAGACAGCAATTTCAAGAGATTCATGGGATTTAGGGTTTTCTACAGGAAGTGATTTTAGAGTTATCATAAACGGTTCTATAAAAATGGCTGTTAAACAAACAACTTCTACAGATATATCAGAAGTTCAAAATGAAGATAGTGCTGTAGCAGTTGGTTATTCAACCTATTCAACAATGGGTTATGTTGATAATCCAACGGGTATTTTACAAGGAGCTGGCTCTGGAGAAGGAACAGCAATTGCAGAAATTTCATCAAATAATGATGATAACAAAGTTTATTTAGTGAATTTAGGATACGAAGTTGGAACAACGACTCCAATAGTTGGTTCTGTTTCTACTGATGGAGCTGCTCGTGGTTGGAAAAAAATTAGAATCACTAAACAAGGCAACGATTATGTTTTGCAATATGCTGATTTAAATGCTACAACGGCTCAATCTGTTACCATTTCAAAAAATACAGATTACAGTTTTGTATTTGTAAGTTTAGACAATGGACAAACAGTAAATGTGCAACCAAAGAAAAATCAATGGGATTTAAATTTCACAGGATTTACTAATTATTATCCTTTTGGAGCTTCAAGCATTACTTATTATTTTTCAGACTTTGTGGCTACAAATATGTTAGGAGGAACACAAGTTTATGAAGTTTTAGCTACTGATGCTAATCAAACAGCAATAGAATTTGAAAACTTTTTAGCAACTGATATTAACGATACAAATTTCTCTACTTCATTGACCGATCAAAGAGTTATAGGGGCAAATTGGAGAAATGGTGGTGGACCAAGTTCTTTACCAAGTATAAAAGACGATCGTTTTTATGTAGTGAAAGATGTTGAAGGCAATCTTTATAAACTTAGATTCTTAGCCTTAACAAACGATGCTGGAGAAAGAGGTTATCCAGTTTTTGAATATAAAATTTTGAACTAATATTATTTTTAAAACAAAACAAAAAGCGAGATTTTAAATCTCGCTTTTTGTTTTAATGAACTAATTCTTTTTTATGGATTTGCTCCTCAATAGCGTTCCATAATAATATTCTCTTTTCTAATGCTAAAATAGAAACTGTTTTTACTTCTTGCCATTTTTTATCATCATTACCGCATAATTCATCTATCATTTTCATTGCCATTGGTCCGTGTTCGTCAGCGTCTAATTCAATATGTCTTTCAAAATAATAAATTAGCTTTGATAAATCAACATCTGGAAAATTAGCTTGAAATTTTTTCAGTATAGCGGTAAAAATTTCCGGTATTAAATCCTCTCTTCCAAAAGTAAATGCAGCCGCTATTTGATGTGTTTCGCCTTCTTCAATGACTCTAAAAGTAAAGTCTAAAAACTCTTTTACATTGGTATGTAGTTCACTTTGTTTAATGGAAACAAAAATATTTCTTGTTTCAACAACATCATGTAAGAAGTTTTCAATAGGAGTTGTGTTAGCGCCACAAGCTTTCATGGCGTCAATATACAATTCATAATGACTCTTTCTATTTCCATCTAAATCAATATCGGTTTCTTCTGCAACTACAATCTCGTTTATTAAATAGCGAGTTTCAGGATTCCCAACAGGAATCCATGGAGTTGTTGTGCAAGTAAGTTTACTTTGCAAAGCTTTTAAGAGCGACATAAAATCCCATACGGCAAATACATGATTTTCTAAGAAACAACGTAGGTCGTCAATTGTTTTTATTTCATTATATAAAGAATGATTTAATAATTCATCTTTATATTTTTGAATGCTTTGGTTAATAGTTTGGGTTTTCATAACTGTATGTTTTAATATATTTACGAAATCTATTTAAATTTAGATTTGCAAATAGTGTTCCAAAAATAAAAATGCTTCGTTAGATAACGAAGCATTTTGTATAAATTTTATCTATTGTTTAATTATTTGAATGCAGGGAAACCTGTTACATCCATACCTGTAATTAATAAATGGATATCATGAGTTCCTTCATATGTAATTACAGATTCTAAATTCATCATATGACGCATAATAGAATATTCACCAGTAATTCCCATTCCGCCAAGCATTTGTCTTGCTTCACGAGCTATGTGAATTGCCATATCCACATTGTTTCTTTTGGCCATAGAAATTTGTGCAGAAGTAGCTCTACCTTCATTTCTTAAAACACCAAGTCTCCAAGTTAATAATTGTGCTTTAGTGATTTCAGTAATCATTTCGGCTAATTTCTTTTGTTGTAATTGAGTTGCTCCAATTGGTTTGTCAAATTGAATACGCTCTTTAGAATATCTTAAAGCTGTGTCGTAACAATCCATTGCGGCACCAATAGCTCCCCAAGCAATACCATAACGAGCAGAATCTAAACAACCAAGTGGTGCTCCTAATCCAGATTTGTTTGGCAATAAATTTTCTTTAGGAACTTTTACATTATCAAAAATTAATTCTCCCGTTGCAGAAGCACGAAGTGACCATTTATTATGTGTTTCAGGAGTAGAAAATCCTTCCATTCCTCTTTCTACAATAAGACCGTGAATTCTTCCTTCTTCATTTTTAGCCCAAACTACAGCAATGTCAGCAAAAGGCGCATTCGAAATCCACATTTTTGCACCATTTAATAGATAATGGTCGCCCATATCTTTAAAATTAGTAGTCATTCCACCAGGATTTGATCCATGGTCTGGTTCTGTTAAACCAAAACAACCAATAAATTCTCCAGTAGCTAATTTTGGTAAATATTTCATTCTTTGCTCTTCGTTTCCATATTTCCAAATTGGATACATTACTAATGAAGATTGAACAGACGAAGTAGAACGAACACCAGAATCACCTCTTTCAATTTCTTGCATAATTAAACCATAAGAAATTTGGTCTAATCCTGCGCCACCATATTCTTCAGGAATATAAGGTCCAAATCCGCCAATTTCACCCAAACCTTTTACAATTTGTTTTGGAAATTCAGCTTTTTGAGCATATTCTTCAATAATTGGAGATACTTCTTTTTTAACCCATGCGCGAGCAGCGTCACGAACTAACTTATGTTCATCAGACAATAAATCGTCTAAAAGGTAATAATCAGGTGATTGAAATAAATCTGGTTTCATGTTTTTATCATTATGATTGTAACGTAGTTATGCGTTGCAATCTGTTTTTCGAATGACAAAAGTAAGTAAACATTTTTAACAAATCAATGAACAGATGTTATATTTTAACAATAAAAAAATATTACATTTTTAAATAGAATTCTTTTGTTAATTGAATATATTCTTGGGTGTATTGATGTCTAGTAACTTCAATGATTAATTCGTCTTCAATTGTAATTTGTTCGTCCCATGTAAAGGCTAGTAAACTTCTTTTTAATTCTGAATTAGGTGTACCTTTAACTCTAGTTATTTTAAAAGGGTGTAAGTGAAATTGTTTTGCTATTTGAATGAATTTTTCTTCTTCTTTGCAAGGTATAATTACTGAAAAAACACCAAATTCATTTAATAAGTTTGCAGCACTATCTATTAATTTTTCAAAAGGTAATGCGTCTTGAAATCGTGCTACATTTCTTTTTTCTGTATCGGATTTATATTCATCAGTATAAAATGGAGGGTTTGAAATAATTAAATCATATGATTCATCTTCCATTTCCTCAACAAACTCATCTAAACCTGCGTGGTAGCAAAATAGACGGTCGCCCCAGTTGCTGTTTTCAAAATTTTGTACACATTGTTCATATGCCTCTTCGTCGATTTCAATAGCGTCAATTTGCTCAGCTAAAGTTCTTTGAGCAAGCATTAAAGAGAGTACTCCTGTACCAGAACCAATATCTAAAACACTAAAAATGTTTTTGGGAATTGGTGACCATGCTCCAAGTAAAACGGCATCGGTGCCAATTTTCATAGCGCAACGATCCTGATGTATGGTAAATTGTTTGAAATAAAACGACATGATATTTAGATTTAACCTAAGTATAAATCAACGAGTCCTTCAGGTGTGTTAAGGTAAATTGTTTTATTTTCTCGATCTATTTTAACAATAAAATGATCAATTAAGGGTACTAATATCTCTGTTTTTCCTTTTAAAATTTCAAATAAAGGTTGAGCGTTACTGTCGTTAATACGTTGAATGACACCAATATCTCCTAGACGAGTATCTTGAACGGTAAAGCCTTCAACTTCATGATAATAAAACTTATTACCTTCAAGTTTAGGTAAAAAAGAAAGAGGGAGATATAAGTGGCAATTCATAATTGCATCTGCATCTTCTTCACATGTAAAGTCTTCAAATTTAATTCTTAAGAATTTGCTTTTGTGAATATGACTTTTTTCAATAAAAAATGGAACCAGTGTTTTGTTTAATTCAACAAAAACTGATTCCAAATTTTCATAAATTTCGGGTTCGTCAGTATCTAAAAAAGCTAGTACTTCGCCCTTAAAACTAAATTTTTTTGCAATTTTGCCTAAATAAAAGCATTCATCTATACGCATTATTGCACTTTTAAATTAAGCTTCTGTTTCTTCGTTGTTTTCTTCAACTGCTGGAGCTTCTTCTGTAGCTGTTTCAGCAACTTCTTCAGCTTTTAAAGCTTCAGCTTGAGCTGCTTTACGCTTTTCATTCGCTTCTTCTTCAGCTTTTAAAGCTTTGGCTTTAGCATCTGCTTGCGCTTTGCTTAATCCGTCTTTTTTAGAATCAACTTTTCCAGCTTTTTCTTCAACCCATTTAGTGAATTTCGCATCTGCTTGCTCTTGCGTTAAAGCACCTTTTCTTACTCCACCATCTAAATGGTGTTTCAATAAAGCACCTTTATAAGAAAGAATAGCTCTTGCTGTATCAGTTGGTTGAGCACCATTGTGTAACCATTGAACAGCGCTATCAACATTTAAGTCAATAGTTGCAGGGTTTGTGTTTGGATTGTAAGTTCCTATCTTGTCTAAGAATTTACCATCTCTTTTTGAACGTGCATCAGCTGCTACGATCCAGTAAAAAGGTTTCCCTTTTTTACCGTGTCTTTGTAATCTAATTTTTACTGACATAATCTAATGATTAAATTTTGAGGTTCACGACCTCAGTTAATTAAGTCTGCAAAGATATAAAATTTATATTTACTTAGTAGTCATATTAAAAAAAATATTTTTCTACTATTTGCATTATATTTAGATTAAAAAAATTATTTTTGTTAATTGAATTATGAAAACTATCAAAAAAATGAAAAACATACTTTATTTATTTCTTACTACGCTAATTTTGTCAAGTTGTACAAACGATATTGAAACAAATACTCCAGCATTTCAAGCGAAGTTTAATGACGCTACTTGGAGAGCAAAAGACGCAAGGGTTTCTTTGGATACGGATGGTAGTTTTGTTATTACGGCTTACACTCAATATGAAACTGTAGTATTGAGGGCTTCTGCAGCTGAAATTGGTACTTATGTTTTAGGTACAACAAATCAAGATAATTATGTTTCTTATGATTTTGATGGTGAAGGAATTGTTTCGAGTTATGATACCTCGTTGAATGCCGGCCCTGCATATAAAATTTCTAATATTGTTAATTCAGGAACAGGTTATACAAATTCAAATAATTCTCAAACTGTACCTGTTACAGGTTCAGGTTCAGGATTAAAGCTTGCTATTGTAACTAATCCAAATGGAAATATAACTGAAGTATCTATTGTTTCTAGAGGGAATGGTTATGTTGCAGGCGATGTAGTAAGCGTTATAGGAGGAGATAATAATGCAACAGTTAGAATTTTAAATGTGCAACAAAGTAATGGTGAAATCGTTATTGAAAAAATTGAAAACGGTACTTTTACAGGAACATTTAAATTCAATGCAGTAAATTCTGACGGGGAAGTTGTTACCTTTTCAGATGGAGTTTTTTATAAAGTAAGTGGAGCTGGTTTGTAATAAAATAAAATAATAAAAAAAGCCGTTTTGATCTTTTCAAAACGGCTTTTTTTATATTCTGTTGATAACTAAAATTGTGATGCATTTTTTTATAATGTATTTTTGTTTTGTTGAGTTTTTCAACTCATTTATTGCTTAACGCTAAATAATCAATTCAATGTATTTAATTTTTGATACCGAAACCACCGGATTACCTCGTAGTTGGTCTGCTCCAATAACAGATACAGATAATTGGCCAAGATGTATACAAATTGCATGGCAATTGCATGACGAAATGGGTAATCTTATTGATCATGAAGATTATTTGGTAAAGCCAGAAGGTTTTAATATTCCTTATGATGCAGAACGTATTCATGGTATTTCTACTGAATTGGCTATGGAGCAAGGGATTGCATTGAGTGAAGTTCTTGAAAAATTCAACATAGCATTGTCTAAAACGAAGTTTATTGTTGGTCAAAATCTAGGATTTGATGTCAATATTATGGGTTGTGAGTTTCATAGAATGAATGTACAGTCCAAAATGAATGAAATTCCGGTTTTAGATACTTGTACCGAAGTTACAGCTTCATTATTACAACTTCCTGGAGGTAGAGGAGGTAAATTTAAATTACCAACGTTAACGGAATTACACGAATATTTATTCAATGTGCCTTTTTCAGAGGCGCATAATGCAACTGCCGATGTTGAGGCAACTACTCGTTGTTTTTTAGAGCTGATTAAACGTGAAGTTTTTACCAAGGAAGAACTTGATGTAACACCTGATTATTTCACTCGATTTAAAGAACATAATCCTAAAGAAATACAACTTGTAGGATTAAAACACATCAACTTAAAAGCAGCTTCTGAGCAAATCAGAAAAAAGATGCAAAAAGCTGAGCAAGAAAATGCACAAGCTTCTATTTCAGATTCTGATATTGAAGATTTGAAAGAAGCAAAGTTTGCGCATCTTCATAATCACACACAATTTTCTGTACTGCAATCTACTATTGGAATTCCTGATTTGGTTTCTGCCGCAGCAAAAAACAAAATGAATGCAGTTGCAATGACAGATACTGCTAACATGATGGGAGCTTTTCATTTCGTAAGTGCAGTCATGAATCATAATAAAGCTGCAAAAGCTAAGATTGAAGCTGCAATAGAAAATGGCGAAGAACCAACCGATAATGAAATAAAACCTATTGTAGGTTGTGAATATAATATTTGTGAAAATCATTTAGACAAAACTAAGAAGGACAATGGATATCAAGTTGTTCTTTTGGCAAAGAATAAAAAGGGATATCATAATTTGGCAAAAATGTCTTCTATCGCTTTTACAGAAGGTTTTTATTATGTGCCTAGAATTGATAGAAATGTAATTGAAAAATACAAAGAAGACATCATGGTTTTGTCTGGGAATTTATACGGAGAAATTCCAAGTAAAATTCTTAATATTGGAGAAAACCAAGCTGAGGAAGCATTAATTTGGTGGAAAGAACAATTTGGAGATGATTTTTACCTCGAAATTATGCGCCATAATCAAGAAGATGAAAATCGTGTTAATAAAACATTGATTGAGTTTTCTCAAAAGCATAATATAAAGTTGGTTGCAACTAACAATACCTATTATGTAAATAAAGAAGATGCTAATGCGCACGACATTTTATTGTGTGTAAAAGATGGCGAAAAACAAGCAACACCTATAGGTAGAGGTAGAGGTTATCGATACGGATTACCAAATCAAGAATATTATTTCAAGTCGCAAGAAGAGATGAAAAAGCTTTTTGCTGATTTACCAGATGCAATTACTAACATTCAAGAAATTGTAGATAAAGTAGAGGTTTATTCTCTTTACAGAGATGTATTACTTCCAAAATATGATATTCCAAATGAGTTTTTAGATGCAGAAGATGAAAAAGACGGAGGAGTAAGAGGTGAAAACGCATATTTAAAACATTTAACTTTTGAAGGAGCAAAAAGAAGATATGGCGAAATAACTCCTGAAATTCAAGAACGGGTAGATTTTGAATTATTAACCATTTCCAATTCGGGTTATCCGGGTTATTTTTTAATTGTACAAGATTTTATTGCAGAAGCCAGAAAGATGGATGTTTCTGTTGGTCCAGGTCGTGGTTCTGCTGCGGGTTCTGTAGTAGCTTATTGCTTAGGAATTACAAACATCGATCCTATTAAGTACGATTTACTTTTTGAGCGTTTCCTTAATCCTGATCGTGTGTCGATGCCCGATATTGATATTGATTTTGATGATGAAGGTCGTGGCCGCGTAATGGATTATGTAATTAATAAATATGGAGCTAATCAAGTTGCTCAAATCATTACTTACGGTAAAATGGCAACGAAATCAGCTATTCGAGATACAGCTCGTGTTTTAGATTTGCCATTATTTGAAGCCGATAGAATCGCAAAATTAATTCCAGGAATGATGCCTTCAAAATGGAATTTGGCACGTTTTATTGCAGAAGATGAATCTGAAGTTAAGAAAGCATTGCGTTCTGAAGAGTTTGAGAAAGTACAAGAATTAATTGCTATTGCAAATGGTGAAGATTTGGCAGGAGAAACCATTCAGCAAGCAAAAATATTAGAAGGCTCTTTACGAAATACAGGAGTTCATGCTTGTGGAGTAATCATAACACCTTCAGATATTACTAATTTCGTTCCGGTTACTACCGCAAAAGATTCTGATTTGTACCTTACCCAATTTGACAACTCGGTAGCGGAAAGCGCAGGTTTGTTAAAAATGGACTTTTTAGGTTTAAAAACCTTAACCTTAATTAAGGATACGGTTAAACTTGTTAAGTACAGAAACGGAATTACTTTAGATCCTGATACTTTTCCTATTGACGACCAAAAAACGTATGAATTATTCCAAAGAGGTGAAACGGTTGGTATTTTCCAATATGAATCTCCTGGAATGCAAAAATACATGAAAGAATTAAAGCCAACAGTTTTTGGAGATTTAATTGCAATGAATGCATTATATCGTCCAGGGCCATTGGAATATATACCATCATTCGTAAAGCGTAAAAATGGTGAAGAAGAAATAAAATACGATTTAGATGCTTGTGAAGAGTATTTAAAAGAGACCTATGGAATTACTGTCTATCAAGAGCAAGTAATGCTTCTTTCTCAAAAGTTGGCTGATTTTACAAAAGGTGAGGCAGATGTATTGCGTAAGGCAATGGGTAAAAAGCAAAAAGATGTTCTTGATAAAATGAAACCTAAGTTTGTAGAACAGGCTTCTGCAAAAGGGCATGATGCTACAATTCTAGAAAAAATTTGGAAAGATTGGGAAGCATTTGCAAGTTATGCCTTCAATAAATCACATTCTACTTGTTATGCTTGGATTGCTTATCAAACCGCTTATTTAAAAGCGCACTATCCTGCTGAGTATATGGCTGCTGTACTTTCGAATAATATGAATGATATTAAGCAAGTTTCTTTCTTTATGGAAGAATGTAAACGAATGGGGTTGCAGGTTTTAGGTCCAGATGTAAATGAATCGTATTATAAATTTACGGTTAATGAAAACTATGCAGTTCGTTTTGGAATGGGTGCTATAAAAGGAGTAGGAGCTAATGCTGTTGATACAATAGTTCAAAATAGAAAAGACGGAAAATACAAATCTATTTTTGATGTGGCTAAGAAAATTGATTTAAGAGCAGCCAATAAAAAAGCATTTGAAAGTTTGGCTTTAGCTGGAGGCTTTGATGGTTTTGGGGATACACATAGAGCGCAATATTTTCATGATGAAGGCGATGGAATTACTTTCTTAGAAAAAGCAGTTAAGTACGGTGCTAAGTTTCAGGAAAATGAAAATTCATCACAAGTAAGTTTGTTTGGTGATGCTTCTGAGGTGCAAATTCCAGAACCAATTGTTCCGCCTTGTGAAGAGTGGAATACCATGGAAAAATTAGCCAAAGAAAAAGAAGTAGTTGGTATTTATATTTCGGGCCATCCGCTTGACGATTATAAATACGAAATGAAATATTTTTGCAATACTAAATTGGAACAATTAAAAGATTTAAATTCTTTGGTTGGTAAAAATGTTAGTATTGGTGGAATCATTACAAAAATTGAGCACAGAGTTTCTAAAAACGGCAAAGGATGGGCTATGTTTACTTTAGAAGGTTATGATGAAAGTTATGATTTTAGAATATTTGGAGAAGAGTATTTAAAGTTTCGTCATTTCCTAATTCAGAATAATTTTACATTTATGAAAGTAATTGTAAAAGAAGGATGGACAAATGCGGAAGGTAAAAAAGGTGATCCAAGAATGCAATTTGTTGCAGTACAATATTTGCAAGATGTTTTAACCACATTTGCTAAAAAGCTAATTCTCCAATTTAATATTACCGATTTATCTGAAAACCTAATTCACGCACTTCAAGATTTGTTTTCAAGAGCAAAAGGAGACAATCAAGTTACTATGGAAGTAATGGAATTACAAAAAGTAAAACGTATGGTTGCTAGTGAAGTGGTAGTAGAAAGTGAAGAAGATGAAGTTTTAGACAATGATGATGAATCAACTGAAAATGCTGTTTTAGAAACGGAAATTGAAGAAATTCAAGTGGTAACGAAGTTGGTAATGCCAAGTAGAAAGTTGAAAATTAAAATTTCAAATGAATTGCTTCAAGAATTAGAAAACATGCAAATTAACTTTAAATTGAATTAATGTAATGTAGCTAACAATCTCTTTGGGCTTAATTATTGACCTTTGTGTCAAATAAAAAGAAACTATGAAAAATATTTTAAAAACTGTAATCCTTTTGTTTTCTTCTGTTTCATTTGCGCAAATAGCAGATAAAGCAGAAAATGTAAGTCCGTTATTAATTGGGGAAAAAATCCCAGATGTTATCCTACATGACACTAATGGTAAAGAAGTAAAAACCAGTAATATTTTAGCCCAAAAAACTGTTCTTGTGGTGTATCGTGGCGGTTGGTGTCCTTATTGTAATTCACAATTAGCCGATATACAAGAAATTGAAAATGACATTATAGCTTTAGGTTATCAAGTGGTAGCTGTAAGTCCTGATGCGCCAAGTTTTCTAAAACAAACATTAGATAAAAAAGAATTAAAGTATAGTTTGTATTCAGATAGTGAAGGTGTTTTTGCACAAGCAGTTGGTATTGCATTTGCACGAGAGAAGCCAAAATTAGATAAATACTCAGAAGGTAAAAACCCTGGTTTTCTTCCTGTTCCAACAGTTTATGTTTTAAATGACAAACAAGAAATTGAATTTATGTATATTAACCCAAATTATAGTACTCGTTTAAAAGGAAATGTATTATTATCAGTTTTAAAAGCGCTGTAATATCATTTTTTAAAATAGAACTATAGTTAAAAGCAATCTAATTATTTGTATTCCTAAAAAATAAATAGTTATTTTTGTTTCAATAAATAAACAACATTAAAGTTAAAAGATATGGCATTAGCAATTACAGATGCTACTTTTGAAGAAGTAGTATTAAAATCAGATAAACCAGTAGTAGTAGATTTTTGGGCAGCTTGGTGTGGACCATGTAGAATGGTTGGGCCAGTTATCGATGAGGTTTCTGCAGACTATGAAGGAAAAGCAGTAGTAGGAAAAGTTGACGTAGATGCAAACCAAGAATTTGCTGCAAAATACGGCGTTAGAAACATTCCTACGGTATTAATTTTTCAAAACGGAGAAGTAGTAGGTCGTCAAGTTGGAGTTGCTCCAAAGAAAACATATACAGATGCTATCGACGCATTATTGTAATAAAAAATCAAATTGAAAAAGAGAATGAAGCCCAGCGAAAGTTGGGCTTTTTTTATGAAGCGAAAGTTTTAGTATTTCTTGTAAATGTAATTCCTGCTTTCGCTGCTATCTTGTTTCGCTTCGCTTCACAAGGATAATCGCTCTATCAGGGCTAAATAGTTGTTTTTGGAACCTTTTGTGTACTTTTAATTTCCAAATCATTTAATCTTTTAATACATTTGAGAGATGAAGATTGAAAACCAAATCCAAAAAATATCTAGCTTTAAGCATCTTGAACTCTTGGCTAAACAAGTGGTTGAAGGTTTTATTTCCGGAATGCATAAAAGTCCGTTTCATGGTTTTTCTGCTGAGTTTGCCGAACATAAAATTTACAATCCTGGCGAAAGTACCAAGCATATCGATTGGAAATTATTTGCAAAAACCGATCGACTTTATACAAAACGCTATGAAGAAGAAACCAACATGCGTTGTCATTTAATTATCGATAACTCATCTTCTATGCATTATCCGGTTTTAAAGGCAAATCAAGGCTTTTATGAAAGTAAAATTGGTTTTTCTGTCTTGGCTTCTGCAGTTTTAATGAATTTACTCAAAAAACAACGTGATGCTGTTGGTTTAAGTGTTTATTCAAACGAATATGAATATTACGCACCAGAAAAAGGAAGTGAACGCCATCATCGTATGCTTTTAGATAAGTTAGAATTGGTTTTAGAGAACCCAAAACAATCAAAAAACACTGACACGGTTGCTTATTTGCATCAAATTGCCGAAAAAATGCACCGTCGTTCCATGGTGGTTTTGTTTACAGATATGTTTCAAAGTGCTAACGAAGAAGAAATTTTCAAAGCACTTCAACATTTAAAACATAACAAACATAAAGTAATTGTATTTCATGTTTATGATGAAAAATCAGAACTTAAATTAGAATATGACGGTGTTCCAAGAAAGTTTATTGATGTTGAAACAGGCGAAACGGTTAATTTATACACAGAGCAAACCAAAGAAATTTATGAAAAAGAAGTAAATTCTTTCTTTAAGAAAATAGAAAACAATTGCATGCAGTATAAAATTCAGTACGTTCCTGTTGCAGTAGGTGAAAATTTTGAAAAAATTATGACAACATATTTAGTTGAAAAACAAAGGTTTGGCTAATTTTAAAAAAAAAGATTAAACTTTTTTAAAAAAAGGTTTGGAATATTAAAATTCCGTCCTATATTTGCACTCGCAATCAAGCAACGGTCTGGTAGTTCAGCTGGTTAGAATACCTGCCTGTCACGCAGGGGGTCGCGGGTTCGAGTCCCGTCCAGACCGCAAGATTGGGGAGAGCACTTCAGAAATGAGGTGCTTTTTTGCCCAATAAAAGCATCAAAAGCAGTTGTGTTGTTTACGCTACGACTTTGTAACTCGTAGCAGGTTTAGTAGTTAGACCAATGAAAAGCTTTCCATGTATTCTGATTTATCAGAATTTGGATGGCTTTTTTGATAAAGTTCTTAAGTAAATTGTACAGTTCAATACTTTGTATTGTAAAGTAGAATTGAAAACATATAAAATAATTAGCGCAGGTCTGGTAGTTCAGCTGGTTAGAATACCTGCCTGTCACGCAGGGGGTCGCGGGTTCGAGTCCCGTCCAGACCGCTAAATTGGGAAGAGCACTTCAGAAATGAGGTGCTTTTTTGCCCAATAAAAATATTAAAGATAGTTGTGTTGTTTACGCTACGACTTTGTAACTCGTAGCTGGTTTAGTAGTTAGACCAATGAAAAGCTTTCCATGTATTCTGATTTATCAGGATTTGGATGGCTTTTTTGATTTTAGAGAGTTTTTCTAAATTTATAAACATATTCTGTAACTTCTCTTTCTTTTTTTATAAAAAGGATTAATTTTAGCTTTGATTATTATATAAATTGGAAAATTATTAAAATGAAAAAACTATATTATCTGTTGATGGTTTCTTTAGTATTGGGATGTGTATCCTTTCACAACAATAGTAAATCATATAACACAGATGATCATGATATTTTATTAGTAAAAAGTTTAGTAGATACAATTTTTCAAAAGGAAAAATTACTTAATCGATATTTAAAATTTAATGAAAGTGATATCATTTATATTAAGGCGGATACTAATCTAGGTGTCAATAAAAAATGGAATAAGTTGATTGATAAAGGAAAATATAAAATTGTAATTGTTGATACAACTAACAAACATTATTTTAAATTTTTAAAACTTAAGATACAGAAAAATACTTTTGAGATAGAAATGATTTCTGAGTCAACAGGTAATATGATTAATGGGAAGGCTAAATTAAGAGGTCATGTCTGGGATTTAAAAGAGATAAGTTCTGGAATAAGATAATTTATTAAAGTTAGTGATGAGCTTTCTAAAACCAAACATCCCAATTTTCCCAAACCAAACTGATAAACAAGCCTAAATAAGCAAAACAAACCACAAGTTTTATAAAAGTTCCGGCAAGGAACCCTAAAAACGAACCCGTTGCGGCTTTTAACGCTCTGTTTTGATCTTTCTTGTCGTAAATAAGTTCTCCAATAAGTGCGCCAACAAAAGCTCCAATGATAAATCCTATTGGCGGAAAAAATAAACCTATTATTAAACCAATATTGGTTCCCCAAATACCATATTTACTGCCGCCAAATCGTTTTGTGCCTTTTGCAGGAATGATGTAATCTAATACAGCTACAAAAAGCGCTATAAAAAGGGTTACACCTAAAACCCAATAGTTAATTTCAATTCCATTTGTAAGGTATAATAACAATAATCCAACCCAACTGATAGGCGGTCCCGGTAAAACAGGTAAAAAACTACCAAGTATGCCAATAATCATAAAGCAAAAACCGGTTATTAATAAAAAGTATTCCATAAATTATTTCTATTTTTGGCAATGAATGTTTACAAATTTAATTGTTATTCAAAATTAAATGTATAAAAAGCTAAGTTTATTTTTTGTTTTTCTTGTGGTTTCTTGTCAATATTTTGATGCAAAAGCACCAGATGAAAACGTATTGTTGCAAGAAGAATTGAAAAAAATCAATTGGTCGGAAGTGGATCAATATCCAAGTATTTTTCAATGTGATACAATTCAAGATGTGGTAATTCAAAAACAATGTTTTTTCGACAATTTAATTCAAATCATTCAAGAACGAATAGGGGTTGATACTATTCAAATGATGTATCCAAAAGCAGATACTATTGATGTAAAAGTTACTATTAATGCCGATTCAACACTTAAATTTGAAGCTCAACAACCAAACGACAGTATTACTTACGATTTCGTAAAAATAGATAGTATTTTAAAGAATAGGTTAGCTGATTTTCCAAAGGTTGAACCAGCAATTAAAAGAGGAATTAAAGTAAAAACACAATTTATAGTTCCTGTAATAATTAAAGTTACGGAGTAATTTATTTTTTAAATGTTCTGCCTTTCCATTCATACTTTCCAAAAAGTGCATACAAAGCAACTGAAGAACTAAAAAACGGATACAAAAGCGAACTTGCCAATATCCAATTCAGTTTTGTTTTAAAGAAACGAGCTGTTTTTAGAAGAAGTATCAAATCAATCAAAAATTTACTTCCTATAAAAAGCATAAAATAGTTTTGGTCTAGCGTGCCTAACACCCAAAACCCAAAACCCAAAACCCAAAACAAATTTGTAACAAAAACAATTAGAGCAAGTGTTTTTCCGAAAACAGAAGAATAACCTGTGCTTTTTGCAGCCCAACGAACGCGCTGCATAAAAAGTTTTTCCCAAGTGTTAACCGTTTGTGTAGCAACTATACTTTTAGAATCATATAAAAATCCAACAGATTTAAGTTCTTTTAAAACAGCTTTTTGCAGCAAAAAAACATCGTCTCCGCTTGCTATGTTTTCATTTCCTTCAAAACCATTTAATTCTTGGAAAAATGCTTTCGAATAAGTAAAATTTGCGCCATTACACATAAACGGTTTCTCTATTCCAAAACTGCCTATAGTCGCACCTTGTAAACTCATAAAGTCTAAGGTTTGAAAAGCGGCTAAAAAGCCTTTTTTGGGTAAATAAGTTACGCCAGCGGCAATCATTTTTAGATGGCTATTTTGAATATAATTGTCAATAGAAAGCAACCAATCTTTTTGAACTAAACAATCGGCATCAGTGGTAATAATCCAATCGTTTTTAGCAATTTCAATCGCAGTTTCTATTGCATCTTTCTTTGGAGAATTACTTTTTCGAATATTCTTTATAATTGTTATGTTCATGTCACTTCGAGCGGAGTCGAGAAGTCTAAATTCATCTTCCGATTCATCATCCACTAAAATAACTTCAAATAATTCCTTAGGGTAATTCAATTTCGAGATAGAATGCAATAATTTGGGTAAATTTTCTGCTTCATTTCGAAAAGGAACAACAATTGAAAAAGTAGTTTTAGGAACCAAAATTTCGGAATCAATTTGCTTCAATTTGGTAAAACCAAACACTAAAGTCGCTATAGTAAAAACGTAAACAATTAATAGTATAAAAACAACAGCAATCATTCTTTGTTTGGTTTAAATTGTAAAACAAAATAACTTCCAATTATAACGGGCAGTACCAAATTGAAAATCCACATTAACGATGTAATTGCAATAATTTTCCAACTTTCAACTCCAATTAAACCAAATAAATATACAGCAACACTGCCTTTTATAGCAACATCCATTAAATGTATACTCGGAATGATTGATGCTAATAGATACATGCTAAAAATAGTTCCAAAAGCGATTTCAAAAGGAATGCTAATATCAAAAATCAACAATAAGAAGTAAAATTGAGTAGAAAAAACCAAATAACGCAATACTGAAAATAGTAAGTTTTTTCTATGAAATGCAAATGAAAAAGAAGCAATTTTTTGAACTAATTTTTGAATGGAGAAACCATAAATTTCAACATTCTTAAAAAGAAAAAGAAGCAAAGTACTGCCAATTAAAACTCCAAAAATAAACCAATTTGAAACTTGAAGATTTAAGTCAATTATGAAAATTCCAATAACTCCAAAAAAAGTGGTAACAAGCATTTGACTGCTGTTTCCGATAAAATTTAGTAAGACAATTTGTTTACTGTTCTCTTTTGTAAAATATAAAACTTTGGCTCCATATTCTCCAATTCGATTAGGTGTAAAAATAGATGCTGTGAGCGACCCTAAACTTTGTTTCATTGCTTCAAAAAAAGTAATTTCTTTAAAGGAAGAAACTAAATGTTTCCATTTAAATATCTCCAATGTCCAATTGATTGTTGAAAAACCTAATAAAAAAAGAATGGATTGAATCGATAAATATTTAGAAATTATTTTCCAATGCAAACTTTTTTCTTCTTGAAGTTGGTTGTAAATATAAAACAAAGCCATACTTACAATCAAAAGTTTGACGGTAACTAAAAGGAATTGTTTAGCTTTGTGATTAATTGAATTCATTATCGCAAAGTAACAAACTTTAAACTTTAAACTTTAAACTTTTAAACTAAAATTTTGGCAAACGAACGCATCATATTAGGAATAGATCCGGGAACAACCATAATGGGTTTTGGTTTGATAAAAGTCGTGAATAAAAAAATGGAGTTTATTCAGCTAAATGAATTGCAGTTGAATAAACTCGACAATCATTATCAAAAGCTAAAGCATATTTTTGAACGTACCATTGAGCTTATCGACACACATCATCCTGATGAAATTGCAATTGAAGCGCCGTTTTTTGGAAAAAATGTACAATCGATGTTAAAGTTAGGAAGAGCACAAGGTGTTGCTATGGCAGCCGGACTTTCGAGAGATATTCCCATTACAGAATACGAACCTAAGAAGATAAAAATGGCCATTACCGGAAACGGAAATGCCAGTAAAGAGCAAGTTGCCAAAATGCTCCAACAATTATTAGGCTTAAAAACCTTACCCAAAAACCTCGATTCAACCGATGGTTTAGCAGCAGCAGTCTGTCATTTCTTCAATTCAGGAAGAATAGAGGTGGGAAAAAGTTATTCAGGTTGGGATGCTTTTGTAAAACAAAATGAATCACGTGTAAAAAAATAAATTTGTATTAAATTTTATTTTTGATGAATAATATTTTTTTTTTTAGAAACTAAATGTTTGTAGATTTACTAAAATTATAACCAATATTTTATGAAAAAAATTTTATTATTAGTTGTTTCAACTTTTATGCTGTCATGTTCTTCAAGTGATAGTGATTCCTCTTCAGTTAATGAATATTTTAACTTAAATTATGAAGGGTCGACAGTAAATGTTACTCAGTTTCAAGCTCAAAGGAGCGAACAGATGATTGCAGTTACTGCAGTGGCTGATGATGGATTAGGAATTAGCTTTGAAATTAATGAATTAGGTGATATTGGGAATATACATACATATCCTACTTCTTCAAGTTCTTCAGCTATTTATGATTTGTTTTCTAGTTATAGAAATTTTCCTTCGCACTATTTCACACTAAATTTAATTGAGTTAGATAGTCAACAGAAAACTGTTGAAGTGAGTTTTTCAGGTGATTTGCAGGAAGACCAATATTCATTAGGCGGGAATACAGTTCAAATAGAAGGAAGTTTTAAAGTTAGATATACAGATGTTCAGCCAGAGGTTAGTAATTTGGGCTTTCGAGCTAATTTAGGAAGTAATGCATTTATGAGTGCAATTAGCGACCAATCAGGAGGTTTTTTTAGCGGAAGCGATTTAGCTATAACATATTATAACAATAGCGAATACACTTTAACTTTAAATACTAATCACGATAATACTTCAACAGGAACATATAATTTTAACAGTGGTTCATCAGTGAATAATGTTGTATTATCAAAATTTGACGTTACTTCTGAAGAGTATATTAATTATATGACATCTGGTACTTTAATTATTACAGAAAAAATTGTAGGTTTTCAATTTACAGTTGTTAAAGGAACTTTTAGTTTTACTGCAACTAACCCAAATGATTCAAGTCAAATAACTGTATCAAATGGAGATTTTGTTTCTTCATATATTAATTATTAATTTTTAGACAAATAATTATAAAAAAGCTGTTGTTTTCAACAGCTTTTTTAATTTTGTAATATGAGCGGAATCTACATTCATATCCCTTTTTGCAAGCAAGCATGTCATTATTGCGATTTTCATTTTTCTACTTCCTTAAAGAAAAAAGACGAAATGGTTTTAGCTTTGGCCAAAGAGATTAGCTTGCGTAAAAGTGAATCTCAAAATGAAGAAGTAGAAACCATTTATTTTGGTGGCGGAACACCGAGTATTTTATCAACTGAAGATTTGAAGTTTTTAATTGATGCCGTTTACCAAAACTATAAAGTAATAAAAAACCCAGAAATTACGGTTGAAGCCAATCCAGATGACTTAACAGAAGAACGAATTGTTGAATTGTTAAAAAATAAAATCAATCGTTTATCTATAGGAATTCAATCTTTTTTTGAAGATGATTTGCAGCTGATGAATCGCGCACACAATTCAGATGAAGCTTCAAATTGTTTAAAAATTGCCACACAATATTTCGATAATATTTCATTGGATTTAATTTACGGAATTCCTGGATCGAGTAACGAAAAATGGCAACAAAATATAGATAAAGCGCTTTCTTTTGGAATCAATCATATTTCGAGTTATGCTTTAACGGTTGAACCAAAAACAGCTTTGGATAAATTCATCAAAAAAGGAATCATCAAACAACCAGACGATGAAGCCGCTCAAGAGCAATTTCATATTTTGGTAGAAACTTTACAAGAAAATGGATTTGTACATTACGAATTGTCCAATTTTGGTAAACCCGATTATTTTTCTAAAAATAATTCGAGTTATTGGTTGGGTAAAAAATACATAGGAATTGGACCTTCGGCACACAGTTACGATGGAGTAAACAGAGGTTGGAATGTTTCTAATAATTCCATTTATATAAAATCAATTCAAGAAAATAAAGTGCCAATTGAAATCGAAAAACTTACGATAACAGACCGTTATAATGAATATATAATGACAGGTTTACGAACGATTTGGGGTGTTTCATTAGAAAGAATTGAAAAGGATTTTGGAAAATTCTATCTTGATTATTTAAATAAAGAAGTAAAGCGTTTTTTAGAGGATGACTTATTATTTATTGAAGAAAATGTACTTAGAGCAACTAAAAAAGGAAAGTTTTTGTGCGATGGAATTGCATCAGACTTATTTTTAGTAAATTTGGATTAAAATCGAACGTAGGTAAAACGGATGCAAGCAACGCAGATAATGAGATCTGTAAAATCCACGTTTGGAAATCTGTAAAATCCGCGTTCCATTATGAAAGCAACAATCAATAACATACAAATCGACTTATCAAAACCATTAGATATTTCAATTCCGCTAACGAATAACGAACAAAATCCCATTGCTTGGTATCAAAGTACACCAATTATAAAACCCGTTAAAGATGGCGATTGGATTGGAAAAGTTTCTGAAGGAAAATCTTCTACAAATTTCAATAACATTTTCTTCAATCCGCATGCACACGGAACACATACGGAATGTTTAGGACACATTACAAGAGATTTTTACAGTATCAATCAATGTTTAAAGCAGTTTTTCTTTACTGCCGAAGTTATTTCGGTTCAACCGAAAGCAATTGGAGAAGACTTAGTCATTACCAAAGAACAAATTGAAAAAGCTATAAACGGGAAATCTACTGAAGCGATTATTATTCGAACTTTACCAAATTTAGAAACTAAAAAACATCTCAATTATTCCAATACAAATCCGGCTTATTTAGCTGAAGAAGCAGCAATTTATATTCGTGAACTTGGCATCCAACATTTATTAATCGATTTACCAAGTGTTGATAAAGAGCACGATGGGGGAGCTTTGTTGGCTCATAAAGCATTTTGGAATGTAAAAAATGTAAACAAATTAAATGCAGATGCTCGAATGAATTGCACCATTACAGAAATGATTTATATAGACAATTCTATTTCAGATGGGAGTTATTTCTTAAACTTACAAATTGCGTCGTTTGAAAATGATGCGAGTCCTAGTAAACCTGTTTTATATAAGATTATTGATTTTTGAATTCAGATTTCAGAATTTCATAAATCTAAAATCGTTAATCATAAATCACATGAACATTCAACAACTATATGAATTTTGTCATTCTAAAAAAGGAGTAACTGAGCATTTTCCTTTTGATGAAGATACTTTAGTGTTTAAAGTGGGAGGTAAAATGTTTTGTTTAGCCTCATTAAAAAAATTTGAAGAAGGAGAACCTTTTTTAAATTTAAAGTGTAATCCTGAAAAAGCTATAGAATTGCGAGAAAAATATGAGTCTATAAAACCAGGTTATCACATGAGTAAAATACATTGGAACAGTGTTTATTTAAATAAAGAGCTTCCGAATAAAATTATTATTGAATTAATTAATGATTCGTATGAGTTAGTTTTTATGAGTTTAACTAAAAAATCACGCGAAAGTATTGTATAGATTACACCTTTAACAATTAGTACATTTTTTCTACTAATACCAAATAGGAATTTTACAATTATATAATAAAAATAATTAATAATCAATAGTTGATATGTAACTTTTTTTGTAAAATATTTAAAATTATAGATATAATATTGCGGTATTAATAACCTAACTATTTTTATGAAAAAAATTATTTTATCAGTTGTATCATTATTAATGATACTTTCTTGTAGCAGCGATGATAGTTCTGCTACTAAAGGAGATGTTGCACCTGTTGCACATAGAGGTTGTGCTTCTCATGATGTTTTAGAAAGACAATTAAGAGACGATCCTAAATTGGCTGAAAGAATGGCAAATTTTGAAATTGAAGCCGAAAAATTCATTCAACAAGGGAAAATTGTGAACGGAGTTTTAGAGATTCCAGTTGTTTTCAATGTTTTGTATAGAACATCAGCTGAAAACATTTCGCAAGCTCAATTACAGTCTCAAATTGATGTTTTAAACAAGGATTTTGCTGGAACTAACACTGATTATAATTCTAGTAACCCTTACAATAGCGTTAGAGGTGCTTTAAATGTAAAATTTGTATTAGATGCTATTTATAGAAAATCAACTACAAAAACTACGTGGGGAACTTCTGATGCAATGAAAAAAACTTCAACAGGAGGAATAGCTCCTACATCTCCAACTACAAAATTGAACTATTGGGTTTGTACAATAGGCGGTGGAATATTGGGTTATGCTCAGTTCCCTGGAGGTGCTTCTGCTACTGATGGTGTTGTAATTGATTCTAAATATACAGGTACTACAGGTACTGCAACGTATCCATTTAACTTAGGAAGAACAGCAACTCATGAAATCGGACACTGGATGAATTTACGTCACATTTGGGGCGATGCAACATGTGGAAATGATTTGGTTTCGGATACTCCTACTCATAATGCTGCTAACTCTGGAGTTCCTGCAGTTGGTCACAGAAGTACTTGTTCTGGTACACCACTAGAAATGTATATGAACTATATGGATTATACAGATGATAGAGGAATGTATATGTTCTCTAGCGGACAAGCTTCTAGAATGGCGGCTGTTTTTGCTACAACTGGGCCAAGAGCTTCATTTAGATAGTATTACAAATGTTTATATAAAGCCGTTTAATTTTAATTAAGCGGCTTTTTCTATTAAAAAAAATAGTAAAATAATGAATTTTGATAGTACATTTGTAAACGAAATAAACGTTAATCATGCTTGAAAATTTAAAAAATATTTTAAACGAAGACCAAGATCCAAAAGCAATTGAAAAAATTGCTTTAAAATTGGAAAACCTAATAATGTCTAATGAAGAAGTAGGTTATATTGCAGTTCAAAAAAAACCTGCTGTAACCATTTTTCCTGATAGTATTGTTGTTACCAACAAAAGAATTATTCTGTGTAAACCTAAGAATTTAGGTTTCTCTATGGAATTTATTGATTACGATTGGGACGATATTGCTGGTTCGTTTGTAAAAGAAGGAATTTTAGGTTCTGATTTTACTTTTTCAACAAAAACAGATTTGACGCATACGGTTGATTATTTACCAAAAAATCAGGCTCGAAAATTATATACTTATGCTAAAGAGCAATTGGATTTGTTGAAAAACCCAATTCAATCTAAACCTGTTGTTGAAACTGCTATTCCTTTGAATGTAATTGAGGAAGAAAATAAAACAGTTGATGAGGTGGAAGAAGTTGTTGCAGAGGAAGTAACTAATTTTGCAGAAATTGTTCCTAAAGTAGAATCTTACGAAACGTATGAAGAAGTAAAAGAGGAAATGAGCTCTAATGAAAAAGAATTAGTGGATTTATCTAAAGATGAATTGTTTGAAAAATTGCAGAATTATAAAAAATTACTAGACAACGGACTTATTTTACAAGCAGAATATGATGCTTTGAAAAAAGAGGTTTTAAGTAAAATGTAATTTCAACATATAATTAAAAGAGCGATAAATTATTTATCGCTCTTTTTTATTATAATGATCTTTTCTGTTTTTCTACAAAGCCATCTGCTTGTAGTTCTAGCAATTCAATAGCGCGTTTCTTTTTATAGTTATAAAGCTCTTTATCTTCTTTTATATCTGAGTAAACTTTGTCGTAAATTTCCGCATCGGTTTTGCGTTGCAACTCACTTTGGTATTTATTTTGTGAAATCATACTTAAAACAGCCATTTCGGCATCTTCTTGTTTGAAATCGAATTCACCTTTTGGAGACAATAATTTAGCAATGATTGGTGAAGTTTCAATAGCTAAAAACAAAAGCATTATGAATAAGGAAGGAAGTAATGGTAATTTGTTTAAAGCGTTAATCCGCGCCATTAAACCATCAAAACCTTCAATTATAGGTTGTGTTTCAGTGACTTTTTTATCTAAATCAGCTTGTAGTGTTTTGGCTTTTGTTTCTAATTCTGTAATTTTAGCTTGATTAGTGGTTTTTAAAACAGCTAAATCTTGTAAACTAGCGTCATGTTTTTCTCTTTTTTCTTTGTAAACCGCACCTTTTCCTAGTTTTTTGGTTCCAGCAGTTCCTTCTGCTTCAGTAATATAAACAGCATATAAATCGTTTACTTCTTTTTCTTTTTTAGTAATGTCCGATTTTAAACTGTCAATTTGTGCTTTGTTCTTTTCTAAATCGCTCTGAAAATAATTTGCAACTTGCTTTTTATTGGCAAGCATCATTTCGTTTTTCTCTTTCAATAAAACCGTGTTGATTTCTTTTTCAAAAATTTTAATTTCTAAAGGTTTTGAGATGACAATAGCAATAATAATAGCTAAAGCAATTCGAGGAGTTGCTTGTTTAAATTCGCTCCAAAAAGAATCTCTTTTTTTGATGGTAGAAACAATAAAACGGTCTAAATTAAAAATAAGCAAACCCCAAACGAGTCCGAATGCCATTGCTATATAGGCATTATCGAAAACGGTAAAAAGAGCATAACTTGAGGCTATAAAAGCCATAACTGCGGTGAAGAAAACGGTTGCGCCTATACCAGCGTACTTGTTTTGTTCGCCATTTGAGCAAGAATTGATGAGGTTCTTATCTGCTCCCGAACAAAGGATGAAGAAGTTTTTTAACATGATGATTGATTTTGATGATGATATTTATTTGTACAAAAATAAGGTGAAATGTTTCACTTTGTTGTTAAAATATTGGTAATTAAATTTTTAGGCTTTTGCATTGGTGAAAAATGCAACCTATGTGACAATGCTCAAAAACAAAAAACCCTCACATTTCTGTAAGGGTTTGTTTATGTTTTGAGATGCTGAAATAAATTCAGCATGACAATTAATATCTATAATATTCTGGTTTGAATGGTCCTTCTACAGCAACACCAATGTATTTCGCTTGGTCTTCACGTAAAATTTCTAATTCAACGCCTAATTTTGCTAAGTGTAAAGCAGCTACTTTTTCGTCTAAGTGTTTTGGTAACATGTACACTTCGTTTTTATATGCAGCAGAATTAGTCCAAAGTTCAATTTGAGCTAATGTTTGGTTTGTAAATGAATTACTCATTACAAAACTTGGGTGACCGGTAGCACAACCTAAGTTTACTAAACGTCCTTCAGCTAAAATAATAATATCTTTTCCGTTGATAGTATACTTATCTACTTGAGGTTTAATTTCATTTTTAGTTGCACCATGCGTTTTGTTTAACCAAGCCATGTCAATTTCGTTATCGAAATGTCCAATGTTACAAACGATAGTTTTGTCTTTCATTTTCTCAAAGTGAGAACCTAAAATAATATCTTTATTACCTGTAGTTGTAATGATTATATCTGCATTTCCTACAACTGTATCCAATCGTTTAACTTCATAACCATCCATTGCAGCTTGTAAAGCACAAATTGGGTCAATTTCAGTAACCGTTACAATTGAACCTGCACCTCTAAAAGAAGCCGCAGTACCTTTTCCAACATCTCCGTAACCACAAACAACTACTCTTTTACCAGCTAACATAATATCAGTAGCTCTTCTTACAGCATCTACTGCAGATTCTTTACAACCATATTTGTTATCAAATTTAGATTTAGTAACCGAATCATTTACGTTAATTGCAGGCATGTGTAACGTTCCGTTTTTCATTCTTTCGTATAAACGGTGAACTCCTGTAGTTGTTTCTTCAGATAAACCTTTAATGTCAGCAATTAGTTCAGGGAAACGGTCAAAAACCATATTCGTTAAATCACCACCATCATCTAAAATCATGTTTAATGGTTTTCTGTCTTCACCAAACCATAAAGTTTGCTCAATACACCAATCAAATTCTTCGTCACTTAAGCCTTTCCAAGCATAAACTGGAATTCCAGCAGCAGCAATAGCAGCAGCAGCATGATCTTGAGTTGAAAAAATATTACAAGAAGACCAAGTAACATCAGCACCAAGAGCAACTAAAGTTTCAATTAATACAGCAGTTTGAATAGTCATGTGTAAACATCCAGCAATACGTGCTCCTTTTAAAGGTTGGCTTGCTCCATATTCAGCTCTAAGAGCCATTAAACCTGGCATTTCAGCTTCAGCTAATTCAATTTCTTTTCTTCCCCAGTCTGCCAAAGTAATATCTTTTACTTTATACGGCACATAAGTTGTTGTATTTGAACTCATCTATTATTGTATATTTGTATTATTAAATAAGAGTGCAAAGGTACTAATTTCATTTTTAATTTTTTAATAAAACACCTTATTTTATGAAATGTTTAATAAGGTAATGCTTTGAATTTCAACCTTATATTTAATGTCTTTTTATAAAAAAATACAAGTAAATCCCTTAACTTCAGTCCTTATTTGGAAAATTGAAGAAGATTTTAATGAACTGTTTCGTCAAATTAAATTAAAGGACATTTCATTAGCTAGGCTAGAACGAATGAAATCTGAAAGCCATCAAAAAGGGTTTTTGAGCATTCGACATTTGCTGAAAGTTGCTGGTTATTCTGACTTTGATTTGTTTTATGATGAAGATGGAAAACCGCACTTAACAGATGGAAAGCAAATTTCTATAACACATTCCAATAATTTTTCGGCTATTATTGTTGGTAATCAAAATGTAGGAATTGATATAGAGTTGCAAAGAGAAAAAATTACAAGAATTGCTGATAAATTTGTAGAGCATGAATTTGATTATTTGAATAAAGAATCAGTAGAATATATAAAAAAACTAACTGTAATTTGGGGAGCCAAAGAAGCAAAGTATAAAATGTGTAATTCTAGAAGTTTAAGTTTTAAAGACGACATGAAAGTATTTTCGTTTGATTTAGCAGATGGAAAAGGAAAGGCTTCTGTGCAACAAAATAAATTTGAGAAAGAATTTAATTTTTTCTTCGAAGAGTTTGAAGGATTTACGTTGGTTTATGCGTTAGAAAAATAGTATGAAAGAGTTATATACAAATATTGTACAAGCCAAAAATGAGAACAGTAAGTTACTTGCTATTTTATTAGATCCTGAGAAACTTTCGATTTCAGATGTTAAAAATTTATGTAAAAAGATAAACGAATCTCCTGCGACGCATATATTTATAGGAGGAAGTACTTATAACGGAAATCATTTAGACGGATTAATTAAAGAAATTAAACAATGCGTAGATTTGCCTTTGTTCTTATTTCCTGGAGATTATAAACAAATTTCAGCTGAAGCCGATGCTATTTTATTTCTTAGTTTATTATCAGGAAGAAATGCTGATTATTTAATTGAGCATCAAGTTAATGCCGTTCCTGTATTAGAGAAAACTAAATTGGAAATTATCCCAACAGGCTATTTGTTAATTGAAAGTGGAATAGAGACAGCTGTTGAACGTGTAAGTAATACCAAACCATTAGATCGAAATAATATTAATTACGTTTGTCAAACCGCTAAAGCAGGTGAATTATTAGGTAATAAATTAATCTATTTAGAAGCAGGAAGCGGAGCAAAACTAGCTGTGTCTTTAGAAATGATTGAACAGGTTGCTCAATCAATTCAAATTCCGTTAATTGTTGGTGGTGGAATTCGTTCTAAAAAAGAAATTAATGATGCTTTTAATGCTGGAGCAGATATGGTAGTAATTGGAACTGCTTTTGAAAACGATAATACTTTTTTTGAATTATGTTAGAGTTTTTGTTTTCTCAATACAGCGATTATGCTACTGTTGATATTTTCTTAGAGATTATTGCGGTATTGTTTGGTTTAATTAGTGTGTTCTATGCTAAGAGCAATAATGTTTTAGTATATCCAACGGGATTAGTAAGTACAATAATTTATGTTTATTTATTAAATAAATGGGACTTAGTAGGCGATATGCTTATTAACGGTTATTATACTACTATGAGTATTTATGGATGGTTTCTTTGGACAAGAAAAAATGATAATCAAATAGAATATCCCATATCATGGACTACTAAAAAAGAAAAAGTAAATGCTTTTCTTATTTTTATAGTAACAATTCTTTTTGTAATATTGGTTTATCATTGGTTTGATAAATTTAAGGATTGGACTGCATATGTAGACACTTTTACTACTGGAATTTTCTTTTTAGGAATGTGGCTTATGGCTAAACGTAAAATTGAAAATTGGCTGCTTTGGATCGTAGGTGATTTTATTTCTATTCCATTGTACTTTTACAAAGGCTTTACATTTTCAAGTTTACAATTTTTAATATTTACAATAATTGCCACTTTTGGTTTTTTAGAATGGAAGAAAATTTTACAGAAAGAGACATAAAATATATTCAAGAAAGAGGTAATTCATTAGATAAAATAAAGCAACAATTGTTTTGTTTTAAAAATGGAATTCCAATGATTAATCTTGTTAAACCGGCTGTTGTTGGTGACGGTATATTGTCTTTAAGTCAAAAAAAAGTAGAAGAATATACTTCTTTTTTTGATAATCATAATACAGAATATACTATAGAAAAATTTGTTCCGGCATCAGGAGCTGCTTCAAGAATGTTTAAATTTCTTATGGAGTTTCTTGCTGCTTTTGATTTAAAAAAAGACACCATAAATAGTTATATAAATAAAAGCAAAAATAAAGATTTAGCTCTGTTTATTTATGGATTAAAAAATCTTCCTTTTTACGAAGAATTAAAATCAAAAACTATTGAATTAAATTCAAGTTATTCTAGCTTAACAAGTGACCTAAAAACATATTTATTGATAAAGACTTTGTTAAGTGAAAATGGTTTAAATTATGCCCAAAAACCAAAGGGGATTTTACCATTTCACATAAATAAATCGAGAATTATTACTCCTATTGAAGAGAATATTATTGAGGCAAGTTTTTATAAAAAAGAAGGTGTAAAAACAAAAATTCATTTTACCATAACGGAAGAGTTTCAAAATGAATTTGAAGCGATAACAAATCAATTCAATGAATTTGAAATTAATTTTTCTTATCAAAACTCAAGTTCAGATACTGTGGCAGTAAACCTTGATAATTCTTTATTTCGTTTAGAAGACAATTCTTTGTTCTTTAGGCCTGGTGGACATGGAGCTTTAATTGATAATTTAAATGAATTAAAATCAGATTTTATTTTTTTAAAAAATATTGATAATGTAGCTCAAAATAACAGAAAAATAATTTCTAATTACAAGAAGGTTTTAGGAGCAATTATTATAAAAACTCAAAATAGAGTTTTTGAGTTTTTAAATGATTTAGAAAATAAAGAACTTTCAGAAAATGATTTTGAAGAATTAATATCTTTTACTGAAAATGATTTGTCGTTTCCGTTACCTGAAGATTTTAAACATTTTAAAAAATCGTATAAGATTGAATATTTAATGAAGGTTTTAAATAGGCCTATTCGAGTATGTGGAATGGTTAAAAACGAAGGTGAACCTGGTGGTGGACCTTTCTGGGTAAAAGATGAAAAAGGAAGACAGACACTTCAAATAGTAGAGTCTTCTCAAATTAATATGCTCGACGAAAATCAGATCAATATTGTAAAATCAGCTACGCATTTTAATCCTGTGGATATAGTTTGTGCAGTATATAATTATAAAGGGAGAAAATTTAATTTAGTTGATTATATTGATCATAATGCAGCATTTATTGCAGAAAAAACCAAGAACGGAAAACCAATTAAAGCATTTGAGCTTCCAGGTTTATGGAATGGAGCAATGGCAAAATGGACTACCATTTTTGTTGAGGTTCCATTGGAAACTTTTAATCCTGTAAAAACAGTAAACGATTTATTAAAGCCTGCTCATCAACCATTAAATGAATAAAGAAAAATTACTTTTAGAATTAGATTTTAAAGCGGTAAGAAGTAGTGGTGCTGGTGGTCAAAATGTAAATAAAGTGTCTTCAAAAGTTGTTCTAACATTTGACTTAGAAAATTCTTTAGGTATTTCTGATGAGGAGAAAGAATTGTTAAAACAAAAACTCTCTTCAAAATTAACTCAGAATAATGTTCTTATTTTAAACTGTGATGAAGATAGAAGTCAAGTAAAAAACAAATCAATTGTAATAAAACGATTTTTATCTATAATTGAAAAAGGACTTCATAAACCAAAAATTAGAAGAGCAACCAAAACACCACGAAGCGTTAAAGAAAGAAGGCTTAATACTAAGAAAATAATGAGCGCTTTAAAGCAAAATCGTAAAAAGCCTAATTTTTAAACAAATTAATTGAAATTTTAAACTAAAGTAGTACTTTTGCATCGTCTCAAAGGGGTGCTCTAAATAACGAGCTGAGATTATACCCATAGAACCTGGGCAGGTAATGCTGCCAAGGAAAATGACAAAATACCAATGTGCACGTTGGTATAAGTCTGTGTAATACAAATTTAATTTTAAAAAAGAAGAATAATTACCCCTTTTATTCGTAACTAATTTTACGAATGAAAACTTTATTCAACAACAAACAAACTAAACAAGTTTTAAGACTAAGTCTTTTTTCTTTGTGCTTTTCTCATTTCTCTTTTGCACAAGAACAACCTATAGATTCTTTAAAGGTTAATAATCTTAAAGAGGTAACTGTTTCTTCGGTTAGAGCTACAGAAAAAACGCCTATTACTTTTTCAAATGTTTCTAAAGAACAAATTGAACCAAGAAATTTAGGACAAGATATTCCGGTACTTCTAAATTACTTACCATCAGTTGTTACTACTACTGATGCTGGAAACGGAGTAGGTTATACGTCTATGCGAGTTCGTGGTTCAGATGGTTCAAGAATTAATGTAACATTAAATGGTATTCCGTTTAATGACAGTGAAAGTCACGGAACATTTTTTGTGAATTTACCTGATTTTGCTTCGTCTTTAGAAAGCGTTCAATTACAAAGAGGTGTCGGTACATCAACTAATGGACCTGGTGCATTTGGTGCGAGTTTAAATATGGAAACGAAATCGTATAAAGAGCATTCTCATGCTGAAATTTCAAATTCAGTTGGAAGTTTTGGTACAAGAAAACACACATTAGCTTTTGGAACAGGTTTACATAATAATTTAGAGTTTAATGGAAGAGTTTCTCAAATTGCTTCTGATGGTTATATTGATAGAGCTTCATCGAACATGTTTGGGTATTTTTTCAATACTAATTATGTCAAAGAAAATACATTGATAAAATTTATTGCTTTCGGTGGTAAAGAAAAAACGTATCAATCTTGGAACGGTTTAGAAGATTTAGACAAGTTAGAGAATGATAGAACTTATAATTCTGCAGGATTGTATTTTGACGAATTTGGTAACGAACAATTTTATGATGACGAAACCGATAATTATTGGCAAAATCACTTTCAATTGCATTGGTCTGAAAAATGGTCTGAAAAATGGAACTCTAATTTAGCATTGCACTATACTCTTGGTAAAGGATATTTTAAGCAATATAAAGAAGATGAAAATTTTTCTGATTATGGACTGAGTGATTATGGAAGTAATTCTATAACAGATTTAATTAGAAAAAGATGGTTGGATAATGATTTCTTTGGGGCTACATATTCTTTAAATTATTTATCTAATAAAACAGATATATTAGCAGGTGGTGCGGCAAACAGATATTTAGGTAAACATTATGGAGAAGTGGTTTGGACACAATATTACGTGCCTTCAAATAATAGATATTACGATACATATGGAAATAAAGATGATGTAAACGTGTATGTGAAACTATCTCAAGGTATAGGTGTTAAGTTTAACATTTTTACCGATTTGCAATATAGATTGGTTTATTATCAAGCAAGTGGCGTTCAAGCAACTGATGTTAATGATACTTTTAGATTTTTTAACCCTAAAATTGGTGCTAATTATAAAATTAATCTTTCAAATTCTGTTTATGCCTATGCAGGTGTTGCAAATAAAGAACCCAGAAGAGATGATTATGAAAATGAAAGCACTAAGCCAGAAAGGTTAATTGATATTGAGTTAGGTTGGAAGTATAATTCAAGTAAAGTTAAAGTAAACGCAAATCTGTTTTATATGGATTATAAAGATCAATTAGTAATGACAGGAGCTTTAAATAATGTGGGGGCTCCAATATTTACAAATAGTGGGAAAAGTTACCGTTATGGTTTAGAAATTGATGCTGTAGTAAAAATCCTTGATAATTTATTGTTTCAGCCAAATGTAACTTTCAGCCAAAATAAAAATCAAGATTTTTATTTTCAAAGAGATGGTGTTTTAACTAATTTAGGTAACACAAATATTGCCTTTTCTCCAGAAATTATAAGTGGAGGTAATATTACATTCTTGCCAGTTAAGAATTTGCAAATTTCAGCACTTGGTAAGTTCGTTGGGAAACAATATATGGGAAATATAGACTCTGAAAACTCTACTCTTTCGGATTATACTGTTTTGGATTTCAATGCAAATTATGATTGGAAGGTTAATAAAGGAATAAAGTCAATTGTATTTTCAGCTTTAGTAAATAATGTACTTAATAGAAAATATGAATCAAATGGTTATTTCTACACATATGATGATACATGGAGTGGGCCAGGAACAACTACAATTGAAGGAACAGGTTATTATCCTCAAGCAGGGATAAACTTCCTTCTAGGAATGGCTTTGAAATTCTAAAATTGTTCAGTTAAGTTTAAAGTTAAACCCTGTAAGATTTTTTTACAGGGTTTTAATTGTAAATTCTTAGACTTGTAGAGTTTATTTTTTCAACTCTATATTTTTTCATTGAATATTGTTGTCCTTCTGCCTGACCGTTAAAAAAACTATACTGAGCACTATCACAAGAACATAAAGCCTTAATACCGTTTATAGACATAGTAGAACAACTACTTAAAGCTTGATTAGGACATGCAGCTTCATATGCAACATAATTTTCATTACCAGTATTAAAAACAAAAATTCCTCTAATGCCAGCTCCTGCAGTATTAACATAAATAGCATTTGCTGTGTATAATACCTGACTATATTGAGGTAAATTTAAATTTAATGTAGTTGAAAAGCTATAATTTGGCAGATAAGGGTTGTTGTTGTCAAAAGAATCTTCACTACAGCCAAATAAAAGAGGCAATAAAATAAGTAATAAGTGTTTTTTCATAATTACAAATTTAAATTAATTTTAATAAAGTAATTGAGATGCAGAATATAATTTCAAAATTATTTTAGTATCTTTGTTACAAGGAATCCCATTTATGTGGGATTCTTTCTATTTTTATAAACGATGAAGTTATGAGTAAAGTATCATATTATACGGCAGAAGGGTTAAAAAAATTAAGAGATGAATTAGATCACTTAAAAAGTATTGAGCGCCCTAAAGCTTCACAGGATATTGCAGACGCAAGAGACAAAGGTGATTTGTCTGAAAATGCAGAGTACGACGCAGCAAAGGAAGCACAAGGGTTATTGGAGATGAAAATTTCTAAAATGGAAGAAGTTGTGGCTAATGCAAGATTAATTGATGAATCGCAATTGGATCTTTCAAAAGTTCTTGTTTTGTCAACGGTTAAAATTAAAAATCAAGTTAACGGTATGGAAATGATCTATACTTTAGTTGCTGAAAGTGAAGCGGATTTAAAAACAGGGAAAATCTCTGTAACTTCTCCTATTGGAAAAGGTTTGTTAGGAAAAAGTGTTGGAGATGTTGCTGAAATAAGTGTTCCAAATGGAGTTATTAAGTTTGATATTGTTGAAATTACAAGAAACTAAATTATGGCAAGTATTTTTACTAAAATTGTAAACGGAGAAATCCCATGTTATAAAATTGCTGAAGATGAAAATTTTCTAGCTTTTTTAGACGTAAACCCTAATGCAAAAGGGCATGCACTTTGTATTCCAAAACAAGAAATCAATAAGATTTTTGATATGGAAGAAGATTTGTACATGGGTTTAATGGCTTTTTCTAGAAAAGTAGCAAAAGCACTTGAAAAAACAATTGAATGTAAAAGAATTGGTGTTGCTGTTGTAGGTTTAGAAGTGCCACACGTTCATGTTCATTTAATTCCACTACAAGATATGGATGATATGCGTTTTCAGCGAAAAGTAACACTTAAAACTGAAGAATTTGAAGATATCGCAAATAGAATAGCAGAAAATATGTAACTTAAATCCTGAAATTTTTCAGGATTTTTTATTTTAATCAATTATGGAAACTATTTTTAAAAGACAACAAGATTTTTTTAATACTAATCAAACAAAAAATATTGAGTTTAGAAAAAAGCAATTAAAAAAATTAAAAACTGTTTTGTTAAACAATAATTCCTTGCTAAATGAGGCTATTTTTAAAGATTTTAAAAAATCAGCTTTTGAAAATTATACCACAGAAATTAGCTTGCTTATTCATGAGATTGACTTGGCGTTAAGTGGTTTGTCTTCTTGGTCAAAAAGAAAAAAGGTAGCAACAAATTTCGCAAATTTCCCTGCTAAATCATATATTATACCAGAACCTTTAGGTACAGTCTTAGTAATAGGTGCTTGGAATTACCCTATTCAATTGTCTATTGCGCCTGTAATTGCTGCTATTGCTGCAGGAAACACCATTGTTTTAAAACCAAGCGAGATAGCTTCTCACGTAAGTAAAGCCTTAGCAAAATTGATAAATTTTAACTTTGAAGAAAATTATTTTCATGTGGTTGAAGGCGGAATAGCTGAAACTACAGAATTATTACATTTTAAATTCGATAAAATATTTTTTACAGGAAGTTCAACTGTTGGTAAAATTGTATATCAGGCTGCTGCAAAAAATTTAATTCCAGTTACTTTAGAGTTAGGTGGAAAAAGCCCAACAATTGTAGCTAAAGATGCTAATTTAAAGATGGCTGTAAAACGTATTGTTTGGGCAAAATTTTTAAATGCAGGTCAAACCTGCATTGCTCCAGATTATATTTTTGTAGATGAATCTATTGAAAAGCACTTTTTAGAATTATTAAAACTAGAAATTGTAAAAGCCAATTATAGTATACAAAATGATAATTATGTTCAAATTATTAACGATAAAAATGTGCAACGTTTGACAAGGTTAATTAATACAGATAAAGTTTTTTTTGGAGGACAAGTACATGAAAAAGAACGACTTATTGAGCCTACAGTAATGCATAATTGTACGTTTAATGATCTAGTTATGCAAGAAGAAATTTTTGGACCTATATTGCCAGTGATTAAGTATACAAATATTAATGAAGTAATAGTAAAGATTAAATCTTTGCCAAAACCATTATCTTGTTATGTTTTTACAGAGAGTAATTCAGTTAAAAATACTGTTTTAAATGAAATTTCCTTTGGAGGAGGGGCCGTTAATGATGCTATTATGCATATTTCTAATTCTAATTTACCTTTTGGAGGAGTTGGAAATAGTGGTATGGGAAGTTATCATAGTAAATATGGTTTTGATACTTTTTCTCATTATAAAAGTATTTTAGACAAACCTACTTGGCTAGAGTTTAATTTTAAATATTCACCTTATACTAATTTAAAGAAGAAGCTTATAAAGTTATTGTTAGGTTAAGGTTTTTTAAAACTTAACTGCATAGTAGTGCCTTTTCCAATTTCAGATTGAGCTACTTTTATTCTTCCTTTATGGTATTCTTGTACAATTCTTTTGGTTAAAGACAAACCTAATCCCCAACCTCTTTTTTTGGTTGTAAAGCCAGGTTCAAATACTTTGTTGAATTGATTTTTTGGAATTCCTTTGCCAGAATCTTTAATTCTAAGTTTTACTATATTATTTGATTCTTCAATTGTTATATCTAATTTTCCTTTTCCTTTCATTGCGTCAATTGCATTTTTAACTAAATTTTCAATAGTCCAACTGTGTAAGGCTGGGTTCAATTCAATGTAAATAGGTTCTTTAGGAACTTTAATAGTGAAAACAACTTGTTTTGATGTTCTAGATTTTAAATATTCAATTGAATTCAAAGTTTCTTCAATAAAATCTTTTTTCTCTAATATAGGTTCCGAACCAATTTTAGAAAAACGATCGGTTATTGTTTGTAATCGGTTAATATCTTTTTCAATTTCAGATAACGTACTTTCTTCTATGTTTTCCATTTTTAAGAGTTCAAGCCAGCCGATTAATGAAGATAAAGGAGTTCCTATTTGATGAGCCGTTTCTTTTGCCATTCCTGCCCATAATTTATTTTGAGTTGCCATTTTTGTAGCTCTGTAAAAGTTATAAACAACAGCTCCAAATAAAATAATGATTAACAAAAGTGCAATAGGATAGTATTTTAATTTATTTAATAATGAAGAATTGCCATAATAAAGCAACTGGTAATTATTTTCAGAAAGCTCCATTTTAATAGGTTCATTTTCTGTTTTTAATGTTTTTAACAAGTTAGATAAGGCAATACTGTCTGCTTGAACTTCTTCATCAATATTGTTAGAATTGATTATTTTATTTTCGCTATTTGTTAGAATCATTGGACTTGATGAGTTCGCGCTAATTATCTGAAGAGGTAATTCTACTTCGGTATTTTCATTAGCATTTACTAATGTTTTTTGTGCAGTTGCCCACAATTCCATTTTGGTTCTTTCTTCAACTTTAAAAATTTGAAAAAAGTTATAGGTATTCCATAAAATTAGAATAACAATAAAAAAAGAGGCTAATATGATGAACCAACGTGAAATATTTCGCTTTTCGGAAAACTGCATAAATAGAATTTGTTAGTAAAAATACTAAAATTGTATCAACTTATACGCTTCTAAATTATTTCAAAAAAGTATCTTTGTAAAAACTTTATTAACATGTTGTCAATCAATCCAAAAGAAATAGAACCAGCAAAACTGCAAAGTTATTTGCAAAGTGCAGTTGCACCAAGACCTATTGCGTTTGCTAGTACACTTGATGAAAATGGTACGCCAAATTTATCTCCTTTTAGTTTTTTTAATGTATTCAGTTCAAATCCACCTATATTGATATTTTCTCCTGCAAGAAGGGTTAGAAATAATACAGTTAAACATACATTAATAAATGTTCAGAATACAAAAGAAGTTGTAATAAACATAGTTAATTATGATATTGTACAACAAATGTCTCTTTCAAGTACAGAATATCCAGATGGCGTAAATGAATTTGAAAAGTCAGGGTTAACAATGGTTGCTTCAGATGTTGTAAAACCATTTAGAGTTGCTGAAAGTCCGGTTCAGTTTGAATGCAAGGTAAACGATATTATTGCGCTTGGGAATCAAGGTGGAGCAGGGAATTTGGTTATTTGTGAAGTAGTTAAAATACATATTCATGAAGCGGTTTTAGATGCTAATGGTATGATTGATCAACATAAAATTGATTTGGTTGCAAGAATGGGTGCCAACTGGTACTCTCGTTCAAATGTAGGTATGTTTGAGGTTGAAAAACCATTATCTACTTTAGGAATTGGAGTTGATAATGTTCCAGATTTTGTAAAACAAAGCTCAATCTTTAATGGTAATGATTTAGGGAAGTTAGGAAATATTGAAGCTATTCCTACAGAAGAAGAAATTGCTATATTTGTAAAAGAAAATTTTGAGATAAAAGGAATTTTAAGTGCTGATGATGCTCAAAAGCAATTGAAAAAAGCAAAAGAATATTTAGATAATAACGAAGTGCTAACCGCTTGGAAAGTGCTTTTAGCAAAACAATAAATTAATAGTAAGATGGAAGTAACAGGAAAGATTAAATTGATTAATGATGTACAACAAATTAGTGCTTCATTTAAGAAAAGAGAATTAGTAGTGACTACTGAAGAGCAATATCCTCAAATGATAATGATTGAGTTTACTCAAGATAAATGTGATTTATTAAACAATTATAATGTTGGGGAACCAGTTAAAGTCTCAATTAACTTAAGAGGAAGAGAATGGATTAATCCACAAGGTGAAGCGAAGTATTTCAACTCTATTCAAGGATGGAGAATTGAAAAATTAGCAGCGCAAGCGCCTTCAGGAAATGTACCGCCAATGCCAGCTGCTGATGCTTTTGAACCAGCAACTAATTTTAATGAAGAAGAACACGACGATTTACCTTTCTAATATTTAGAAGTTTTAATTTAGAAGTCAGAAATTTGATGTTTATTAATTTTCTGACTTTTTTTGTAGTTATTTTTTGAAATTGTCATTGAAATTGAAAAATGTATTTCCTAACTAAAGAACTTTATTTTCCACCTGTAGAAGAAACTTCACCTGAAGGCATTTTGGCTGTTGGCGGAGATTTGTCGCCAGAGCGGTTAATGTTGGCTTATAAAAGCGGTATTTTTCCTTGGTTTGAAGATGATGAACCTATTTTATGGTGGTCTCCAGAAGAACGCATGGTATTGTTTTTCGATGATTTGAAAATTTCAAAAAGCATGCGTAGTATTTTAAAGAAAAATGAATTTAAAATTACTTTTAATAAAGACTTTAAAGCGGTAATTACCAATTGTCAACAAGCAAAAAGAGTTGGTCAAAACGGAACTTGGATTACCGATGACATGATAAATGCCTATTGTAAATTACATGAGTTAGGTTATGCAAAATCTGTAGAGGTTTGGAAGAACGAAGAACTCGTTGGTGGTTTATACGGAATAGACTTAGGTGATGTTTTTTGTGGTGAAAGTATGTTTTCTAAAGTTTCAAACGCTAGTAAAGTTGCTTTTATAACACTGGCTCAAAAGCTAGAAAAAGCAAATTATAAATTAATAGATTGCCAAGTGCATAATAGTCATTTAGAAAGTCTGGGTTGTGTAGAAATTAACCGTGAAGAGTTTATGGCAATTTTGAAGTTTTAAATTATTTAAAACTTCTTCAAACTTCTAATATACAATTCTTCTACTTTTTTTCTCGCCCAATCGGTTTTTCGTAAAAAAGTTAAACTCGATTTTACAGACGGATTCTCTTTAAAACATTTTATGTTTATCAATTCTCCTAAAGTATCAAATCCGTAAAAGTCGACCAGTTGTTCTACAATAGTTTTTAAAGATTTTCCGTGTAATGGATCGTTACTCATTTTAATTATTTTTTCGGGTGAAACAATCCACAACATGGTCGTTTACCATTCCTGTGGCTTGCATGTGTGCGTAAATTACAGTTGAACCTACAAACTTGAAACCGCGTTTTTTTAAATCTTTACTCAACGCATCTGAAAGTGGAGTAGTTGCTGGAACATCTTTTAAAGTTTGTGGTTTGTTGTCAATAGGTTTTCCATCAACAAAAGCCCAAATGTATTTTGAAAAACTTCCAAATTCTTCCTGTATTTTTATAAACGCTTGCGCATTGCTTACCGCAGATTTTATTTTCAACTGATTTCTAATGATTCCGGTGTCTTCAATTAAAATATGAAGTTTCTTATCGTTATAAGCAGCAACTTTCTTTACATCAAATTGATCAAAAGCTTTTCTAAAATTCTCTCTTTTTTTAAGAATGGTATGCCAGCTTAGACCTGCTTGAAATGTTTCTAAAATTAGAAATTCAAATAACGTTGCATCGTTATAAACAGGTTTTCCCCATTCGTTATCATGATAATTTCTATATAAATCATCTTTTTCGCACCAAGCACATCTGTTTTTATTCATCATACTAATATTCTTCATATTCTTCAACATATTCTAAAGCATCACTTAGTTTTCCATGTGTTACTCTTATGTGGTCTTCATTTAAAGATTCGTCAATTTTCTTTTTTATAATTTCATCAATTTCATCTTCTTCTAAATAACTTTGATCGCCCAAAACCTGAAAAGCATTTGTAACTAAATTATCATTATTGGTAACAAAAGCAATTCCGGTAATTTTTTCTTTATTGTAATTATAAGAATCGTTGCTAATTGATGTTTTTTTGAAGAAGTAGTATTTAATATCAGTGCTATTAAATCTCATTTTCTTAGTTGAATAAATTGACAAAGAATCTTTTTTAGGATCAATACTTTCAAAATAGTTTATGGCAGATTTTGCAATATCTTCACTATTAAAGTTATTAATTAACTCTCTTTGCTTTGTATGATAAAGCATTTGAATTCCTCTAAATTTAATTTTCGGATTTGCTAGAATCTTTAAAGCTAACGAATTTTCAATATGCTTGTCATTTTTTAACTGAAGTTTTGCAATTGCTAAATCTATTTCATCAATTTCTAAATCTCTTGCTTTATTAAACAATTCTGCAATTGTTTTTTCTTTTTTAAATGAATATAATATGTTTAAATAATCTTCTAAGTCAGATGTAGGTGCATAGTTGTCATAAGAGTTTTCATCTTCATTTTTAATTAACTGTTTGTTTTTCCAACTGGTAAGTCTTTTTACTTCTAATTTTGCATTGGTTAAAAGCATTTTTTTGAATGACTTTAGTTTTTTAGAGTTTACCATTTCATTGCTAATTAATTGATTTGTAAATTCAATTATTGGACTATGGTATTCTTGTATGCTATAAAATTGAAATATATCTGGAAATAAAACTTGACTATTTTCTAAATCAGTTTCAAAATAGTTAAATAATCCTTTTATCTCATAACTATTGTCTGATATGGGTAAATCGTATTCTAAAAGCGACAAAATCTTTTTGTAAGCTTCTTTGCTTTCTTGAAAAGTTAATGCTCTTAAAACAGATAATTGTAATACTGTATTTACGTTTGGTTTCTTGTAAACGCTCTCTAAAAACGGAATTACTTTTGGAGATTTTACTCTTCCTAATTTTTCATATAAGTCACCTAAAATTTCAGTTTCGTCATTGTTGAATTTAAAATTAGATAAGAAATATTGAAATTTTTGTAAATCTTGTTCTTTTAAAGTCAAATAATGGATAGATTTTAGAGCTGAAAATCTAATGCTATCATGTGAACTCATGGCGTCGTTCATGAAAACTTCCAGTTTATTGTCAAAAACACTGTTTTTATAAACTGTATCTAAAAGTGTAAAAGAATTAAATGTTTTTTCAATGAATGAATTTTCATTTTTATACTCCTTATTTACTAATGTTTTTAAAACATAAAAAGTTCCATCCCTAAAAACGGCTTTATACTTTATAGCTTGTTTTGAGTTTTCTTTTGAAACCAAAGCATTAAACGTACTAATTTTTGTTTTATAATCGGTTTCTATGTTTTCAGAAATAATAGTTAATTTTGGTTCGTTTTTTTTATTTCTAAAAACAATATCATCCCATCTTGAAGCTGCGAAATTAGAATGTGAATCATTATTCTCTATTACATCTAGTACGCTTATATGTTCATTATCTTCATTAGTTTCTGTTGAATTTTTTCTGGTTATTAATTTTCTATAATTTTTCCAAATGGAATCAATACTAACCTCGCTTTCGTATTTGTGATATTGGTTGTAGTTTAATTCTATTAAATTTCCTGTAGAAGACAAGAATTCATAATTTTTATAAGTTGAAGTAAAGTAATTTTTTTTCTTAGTAGAATTATAATATTTCTTTTCAGTAATAAAATCTAAATGTTGGTTTTGTTTTTTTGGAATTTCTATTTTAAATTGAGCAACAGTGTCTTTGAAAGTTCTGTATTCTTCATTGTTTAATGTTGGTTTAAATAGGAATGAGTTGAAAAATTTATTGGTATTTTCTTTACTTGCATTTATTGTTCCAAGCAAATAGTATTTATTTCCTTTCATTAATGTTTTTAATTCTATTTTCTTATCACCAATTGTTGATTTTGATGTAAAATAGAAATTCTCATTATTAAAATGAGTATTAGTTGAGTCTAAATTATGCTGATTGTAAAATTCATATTGAATTCTTTTTAATTCAAATTTTGAGTCTTCAAGGTTATAATTGTCTTGCAGTGTTTTTTCAATTAAGACGTAATGAGCATCCTCTTTTTTATCATAGGCAACTATTTTCATATCGTCATTGCCTTTTAAGTCTGATTTGTTACCAGAAAAGCTATAGTATGCTGGAACTTGAACTTGGTAACTTCCTTTTAATGGATTAATTATTTCCCAAGAGTCACCGTTCTCTTTTAATGCTATTTTAGAATAAATTTCTTCTTCAAAAATGCGCACGTATTCACCCTCGCCACCCATCATTACTGAGATAATTTCGATAGGAGTTATGTAATAACGGTAATGCTGTGCGTTTCCTGTTTTAGTTTTGTTTTTGATGTCATAAACTAAATAATTTTTTTCAGTATATGATTTTTTCGAGATAATTTCTCCAGGTATATTTTCGTAGAATAAACTATCTAATGTTTTAGGGTTAAAGGTTTTGTTGTTTTTGTTTAAAAAATCGTTTAGATAAGTTCTTTTAAAGTTAATATAACCTCCATTTGCTAAATCTGGAGACTCTACATTCTTATCAGATTCTAAAACCACATCAAAAACTGGAAAAGTTATCATTCCATCTGCAGTAGTTTTTAGTTTCAGTTCTGGTTTTATAAAGTTGTCTTCTATTTTCTTTTTTAATGCTTTCCCTTTTTCAGTATAATTATCAAAAATAGGAGTGACTTTGTATCCTTTTTCGCGAAGCATTTCAATTACCCCTTTTTTTCCTGGTAAATGAGCTGCACCAATAGCACTAAACAAGCTTCCTTGCTTCATGTTAATTTCCATATTGGTGACCATTTCGATATTTCTATCGAATAATAAAGCTTTTAAATAACTTTTTGGAGATGATAAAACAGTTAGTGAATCTATCATGTCCAAGTCTTTTTCTCTATAAAAGTCTACTAGTGCTTCGTTGTAAGGTTTATTTTTTAATATTTTTAAAATGGCTTGATAGTTTTTTTCTACTTCAGAATTATCCATTTCGGCTTCTGCTTTCATAATGTTAATTGTAGAAGTTTTAACATCTTCAAGACCAATCGTTTTTTTATTATATTTTCTTCCCGTCCTATAAATAAACATATCTAAATAGGTTTCTTCTTGGTATTCTTTATTTGTTTCGTTTGTTCGAGACAATAGGCCAATTAAATTGTAATTAGTACTCTGAAATAAAGAATATAGCTCATCTCTTTTTAACGGTGTTAAATAAAAATTGGTATAAAAAGCGTTGTTTTTTCTATATTTACTATAGAAACTGAATAAATCAAATAATTCGGTCCAGGTTCTTGGTTCACTCTCATTTGCAATTATGTCAGCATTTAGTAAGTGGGAGTAAAATGCGTCAGATAAGTGATAAGAAACTTTTTCACTTACGTGCATTGTACCATATATATAAGAGTTTTTTTGTAAGCCATTTCCGCTTACCTCCCATAATAAACTTTGGTATTTTTTTTCTTGTGCAAATGAAGTGAAGTAAAATAAACTAAAAAAGAAGATGTATTTTTTCAAGAATTATATTTTTTGAATTGTTTCTTTCAAATATACAATTTGTTTTATTGTGTTGTAAAAAATAAGCCTTAATTCTAAAAAAAGAATTAAGGCTTAAATGTCTTCAATTATTAAGATATTATCCTAAAGCAACTCTTTTAAATCCTGTAACTGTTAAACCTGAATCTACAGATTTTACATAACCAGCAACATTCATTGAGCCATCTTTAATATAATCTTGGTTTACCAAAGTGTTGTCTTTGTAAAAACGTTGAATTTTTCCTTTAGAAATGTTGTCTAACATTGCTTCTGGTTTACCTTCAGCTCTTAATTGCTCTTTTGCAATTTCGATTTCTTTTTCAATGATTGCAGCATCAACACCATCTTCGTTTAATGCGATTGGGTTCATTGCAGCAGCTTGCATTGCAACGTTTTTAGCAGCTTCATCAGCTCCTTCAACATTTGCAGATAAAGAAACTAAAGTAGCTATTTTTCCAGCGTGTACATATGCTCCAACGAAAGCACCTTCTAAACGCTCAAAAGCACCAACTTCAATTTTCTCACCAATAACACCTGTTTGCTCAATTAACTTTTCTGAAACAGTAATTCCATTAAAATCTGAAGCTAATAATTCTTCTTTAGTTGAAAATTTTAACGCTTGATTAGCTATTTCTGTTGCTAATTTTACAAATGAATCATTTTTTCCTACGAAGTCAGTTTCGCAATTTAATGTAATTGCAACACCTGCAGTGTTATCTGTGTTTAAAACAGCGACTGCAGCACCTTCAGTAGATTCTCTATCTGAACGATTTGCGGCAACTTTTTGACCTTTTTTACGAAGGTTTTCGATAGCTAAATCAAAATCACCATTAGCTTCAACTAATGCTTTTTTGCAATCCATCATACCAGCACCTGTAGCTGTTCTTAATTTATTTACGTCTGCAGCAGTAATATTTGCCATAACTTTTATTTTATTTTAAATTATAAAATTCCAAAAAGCAAATTCCATTTTATTTTAAACTAAATCTAAAATTGATGTTGGAATTTGCTTTTGGAATTTATAAAGATTTATTATTCTTTTGTTTCAGCAGTTTCTTTTTTAGGAGCAGCTTCTTTAGGAGCAACTTCTTCATCTTTTTCCGCTTTTCTGTCAGAAAGACCTTCAATGATAGCGTTGCTTACATGAGAAAGAATTTTATCGATTGATTTAGAAGCATCATCATTTGATGGAATTACAAAGTCAATTGGACGTGGATCCGAGTTTGTATCAACCATTGCAAAAACTGGAATGTTTAACTTTTGCGCTTCTTTAATTGCGATGTGTTCTGCTTTAACGTCTACTACAAATAATGCAGCAGGTAATCTTGACATATCTGCGATAGAACCTAAGTTTTTTTCTAATTTAGCACGTAAACGATCTACTTGTAAACGTTCTTTTTTAGATAAAGTTAAGAATGTACCATCTTTTTTCATTCTATCAATAGAAGCCATTTTTTTAACAGCTTTTCTAATAGTAACGAAGTTAGTTAACATTCCACCAGGCCATCTTTCAGTGATGTAAGGCATGTTACAAGCAGCAGCTTTCTCAGCTACGATATCTTTAGCTTGTTTTTTGGTAGCTACGAAAAGTACTTTTCTACCAGATGCAGCAATTTTTTTCAAAGCTTCATTAGCTTCTTCAATTTTAGCAGCAGTTTTGTATAAGTTTATGATATGGATCCCATTACGCTCCATATAAATGTAAGGAGCCATGTTTGGATCCCATTTACGAGTCATGTGTCCGAAATGTACACCAGCCTCTAATAAGTCTTTAACTTCTATGTTGTTTGCCATTTTGTAATAGTTTACGTTCCGTTGATTAGCAATTTTCAAGTAGTTACTTGCGTTAGTCTTGAAAATTTAGATGCTAAACTAATTCCCTTTTTAATTAAAGGAATATCGACAACTGTGTTTTAAATTCAATTTTATTTGTAAAAATTTGGTTGAAAAAAAAATCAAACCAATTCGAAATATTAACGTTTCGAGAATTGGAATTTTTTTCTTGCTTTTTTCTGACCGAATTTTTTACGTTCTACCATTCTAGGATCTCTTGTAAGTAATCCTTCTGGTTTTAATACAGATCTGTTTTCAGCATCTACTTCACACATAACGCGTGCTAATGCCATTCTTACAGCTTCTGCTTGTCCTGTTGAACCACCTCCGTAAACATTTACTTTAACGTCAAAGTTTTCTGCATTTTCTGTCATTGCTAACGGCTGCATAACTTTATATTGTAAAGTAGCTGTTGGGAAATAAGTTGTAAATTCTTTTTTGTTTACTGTGATTTTTCCTGTTCCTTCTGAAACATAAACACGAGCAACTGCGGTTTTTCTTCTACCGATTTTGTGAATAGTTCCCATTACTTAAGATCGTTTAGATTAACAGTTCTAGGTTTTTGAGCTCCGTGTGTATGCTCAGCACCTACAAATACATTTAAATTGCGGAATAATTCAGCACCTATTTTGTTTTTAGGTAACATTCCTTTTACAGCTTTCTCTACTAATAATGCAGGGTTTTTGTCTTGCATAACTTTAGCAGTTAAACTTCTTTGTCCTCCAGGATAACCAGTGTGGCGAATGTAAGTTTTCTCCTCTAATTTGTTACCTGTAAGGTTAATTTTTTCTGCGTTGATAACGATAATGTTATCTCCACAGTCCACGTGTGGTGTAAAACTTGGTTTGTACTTACCTCTTAAAAGCATTGCAACTTTTGAAGCAAGACGACCTAAGTTGTGACCTTCAGCATCTACAACAAGCCATTCTTTTTGAACGGTCCCTTTGTTTACTGACACAGTCTTGTAGCTTAATGCGTCCATAATTTTATTTTAATTAAACATTCCATTCCCAATTAAGGGAGTGCAAAAGTACAATTAATTATTTGATATACAAATGCCAATTGCAATAATTTATACAAGTTTTGTTTCGTGTAATTGACTTTATTCTTTTATAAAATTAAATTTTTGCCCTCCTTGGTGTAGTATAAATGAATTTTCACCAAACTCTATTTCAATTCTAGCCGCTTGAAAGACAAATGTGTTTTCATTTTTTTGAGTCAATGGAAAAGAACTTTGACCTGTAGCTTGAGCTAATAACTCTCCGTCTTTTTCAAAAATTGTAATTTTTAAAGGAATATCTTTAGAAGAATAAACTCCAGAAATTGCTTTAATTTTTTCTGGATTTATTTTTTCAAAACTTGGAAATGGAAATGGCATTTTATAATACATACTTAATATACCTATCATAATGTCATTTCGGTTAAAGTTATCTCCATTTACAATTAATGAAATTCCAACTTTTTCCGATGGATAATAACCAACTACAGAACGAAAACTTTCAATTCCGCCAGTGTGACCATAAAATTTTCTTTCGCCAAAAGGCATTTGCATTAATGCTTTACCATAGCTGTCTTTTAGTTCTTTCATACTTTCTAATGAACTTTTTTTGACTAGTTTACCTTCAAATAGTTCATATAAAAAAGCAGTTAAGTCATTTGGAGTTGAAATCACGGCTCCAGCTGCATAGGCAATATCATTTTTCCATTCTTCATACTTTTGCCATTTTGCGCCATCAAATAAATAAGAAAAACTCTCTTTTTTTGAGATATTGACTTGTTCGGTAGGATAATAAGTGTTTTGTAAACCAATTTTTTTAACGATACGGTTTTCTATATTCTCGGCATAAGATTTTTTTGTAATTGTTTCAATAATGCTACCTAATAAATAATAATTGGAGTTACTATATTCAAACTTAGTATTTGGTTCTGCAATTGATTTATAGTTTACAATTTTATTTATAATAGTTTGCTTTAAATCAGGTGAATCTAATTCTTCTTGGGTAAGTGAATCTTGATTGATGTAATCTTTTATTCCTGATCTATGATGTAATAAATCTTCGATTGAAATTTTATCTGCATTTTCAAGTTTTGGAAAAAATTTTGTTAGTTTGGTTTCTAATCTTAACTTTTTTTCCTCAATCAATTGCATTGTCATTACAGCCGTAAAAATTTTTGTAATTGAACCTACTTTATATTTAGTAGTATTGTCTGCTTTAACTTTTTGATCAGCATCTGCAAATCCATATCCTTTTGAAAAAACGACTTTATCGCCTTCACGAATTGAAATAGAGCCCATGAATTTTTCATTTTTATTTAGATAATTCAATAAACTATCAATTTTATGGTAACGATTTTGCGCAACTAAACTTGTTGAAAATGCTAAAACAAATAATAAAAGTATTTTTTTCATGATTTTTTTATTTTATTAGAGGTTTCTGTTTTTATTTTGTTACAGATATTTTTTTAAATTCTAAATAAGAGTAAATAACGGGAACAATAGTTATTATTGCCGTGATTCCTAAAAAAGTATAAACTTGAATTTTATTTGGAAGTACAAAGGTCAATGCCATAAAAATTCCGCCAATAAACCACATTTTACCTCCTAAAAGATGTGTTTTTTTCCAAACTTCTTCGTTTTCTAAAGTCCAAGGTGTTTTTATACCAATAAAATAATTTGGCTTTATGGTTTTAAAATAGTTTCCTAAAAAAGCGAAGAATAAACCAATTATAACAAATAATAATTGCGGATTACTATTTTTTTGTTGTGCACTATATAGAATAAAAATGGCTAAGCCAGACATGAAAACGGTCAATGCCATTCTTAATGTATTGAGTTTGTTTCCCATGTTTTGTAATTTACCTTTTGGATCAATTTTTGGGATTATTAAAAATACAAAATAGGTTATTCCTACAAGCATGACTAACATTAGGACTAATTCTTTTTTATCTCCATAACGATCTATTTCGCCAGCACCATTCCAATGCATTGGAACTTTATCAGGTAAGTTGTTCCAGATATAAGCTAAATAAAGAAAGGGTAAAAATGCTATTGCAATAAATGGAAGTTCTTTTTTTAAATTTATCATAATTATTTTTTAAGTGTTATTAACCATTTTAAGATATCGTCTACTATTGTCGTGTTTAGTGAATAAATTACAAATTGCCCTTGTTTTTCGCTTGTTACTAAATCGGCCTGTTTTAAAATGTCTAAATGATGAGAAATACTTGGTTTTGAAATATTAAATTTATCTGCAATATCACCAGCTGTCATTTCTTTCTTTCGCAGCAATTCCAAGATTTCTCTTCTTGTTTCATCATTAAGGGCTTTGAAGATAGTATTCATTACGATTATATATTTAGACAAATATCTAAATACTTTTTTAAAAAGCAAAATGTTTTTAAAAAATAAACCCGATAGGTTTTGAAACGTATCGGGTTTGATGTATTATTTTGGAGATTTAAATTTCAAATAAATGGAATTTATGAAAATCAGTAGAAATAGTAAAGTAATAAATAGTAAAACTTTATCTGTAAAAACTATTTGTATGTTGCCGTCTTGTATCAAACAAAAAAAAGCAAAAGATAAAAAGAATAAAAATGACAAAATAAAATTTGTTTTGGCTTTGATAAAAGCTAAAAATGAAAATCCTATAATAAAGCTTATGAAAAAATTAATAGAATAGTAACTAATTCCGTTGATTTCAAAAGCCCAACCAACAGATTTATTATATCCATAATGAGCGACGTTATCTATGAAAATTAAAAACAATAATGGAATTAATGAAATCAAATACATTTTAGATTCGAAAATAAATTTTATTTTATTATTCATTATGACATTTTTCCTTCGTCGAAATGACATTTTTTTACTGTTTACCAATTACTGAAAACTGATTATTAAAATTAATGTGCTTCCAACCAATCTTTTCCTAATCCTAAATCAACAATTAATGGGACATCTAGTTTAAAGGCGTTTTCCATTTCTTCTTTAATCATAGGTTGAATTCTTTCTAATTCAGAATTATGTACATCAAAAACAAGTTCATCATGTACTTGTAATAGCATTTTTGATTGCCAGTTTTCTTTTTCTAAGCGTTTATGAATGTTAATCATGGCAATTTTGATGATGTCAGCAGCACTACCTTGAATAGGCGCATTAACAGCATTTCGTTCGGCACCACCACGAACCATAGCATTTGCTGAATTGATGTCTTTTAAATAACGACGTCTTCCTAAAACGGTTTGTACATAACCTTCTTCTCTTGCAAAATCAATTTGATTTTGAATGTATTGTCTTAATTTTGGATACGATTTGTAATACGCTTCAATTAATTCAGCACTTTCACTTCTTGATAAATCCGTTTGGTTACTTAAGCCAAAAGCAGAAACCCCATAAATGATTCCGAAGTTTACCGTTTTAGCATTACTACGTTGTTCTTTTGTAACTTCTTCTAACGGTACATTAAATACTTTTGAAGCGGTAGATTTGTGAATGTCTTCTCCATTTTGGAAGGCTTTAATCATATTTTCTTCTCCTGATAAAGCTGCAATAATACGTAATTCTATTTGGGAATAATCGGCAGCAAGTAAAGTGTAATTTTCATCACGTGCTATAAACGCTTTACGAATTTGTCTTCCTCTTTCGGTACGAATTGGAATGTTTTGTAAGTTAGGATTGTTTGAACTCAAACGCCCTGTTGCAGCAACTGTTTGCATATAATCGGTATGAACTCTTCCTGTTTTTTCATTCACTTGATTTGGTAACGCATCTACATATGTGTTTTGTAGTTTTACCAATTGTCTCCATTCTAAAATATGACGAACAATTTCGTTGTCTTTAGCCAAATAGCTTAAAATTTCTTCGCCCGTTGCATATTGACCAGTCTTTGTTTTCTTCTGCTTTGGTCCACCAATTTTAAGTTTGTCAAAAAGAATATCTCCTAATTGTTTTGGTGAAGCCAAATTAAATGTTTCGCCTGCAATTTCGAATATTTTCGCTTGAAAGGCGTCAATTTCAACTTGCATTTCTTTCGACATAGTGTTTAAAAAATCAACATCTAAACGAATACCTTCTCTTTCCATCGCAGCTAGAACTTCAACTAAAGGGATTTCGATTTCGTCAAATAACTTTTTAGTTCCCACTTTTTCTAAAATAGGTTGGAAATGTTCTTTCAGTTGAAAAGTAATATCGGCATCTTCAACAGCATATTCTTTCACTTCTTCCAAAGGAACATCTTTCATTGATTTTTGATTCTTCCCTTTTTTTCCTATTAATTCTTCAATGCTTTTTGGACTATATTTCAAATACGTTTCACTTAAAATATCCATATTATGACGCATATCTGGATTAATAAGGTAATGCGCAATCATAGTGTCAAATAATTTTCCTTTTACAGAAACGCCATAATTTGCTAATATTTTTAAATCGTATTTTAAGTTTTGACCAATTTTTTCAATGTCTTCATTTTCAAAGAAAGGTTTTAGTTTTTCAATAAGAATTAAAGCTTCTTCTTGATTTTCTAGAAACGGAATATAAAATCCTTTTCCTTTTTCATAAGAAAATGCAATTCCAACTAATTCGGCATTTAATGCATCTAAGCCAGTAGTTTCGGTATCAAAACAGACTGATTTTTGTTTTTCTAAATTTTGTAAAAGTAATTTTAAAGCTAAATCACCTTGAATGATTTGGTAAAAATGCTCGGTGTTTTCTAAAGTTGCATAATAGGATTGTTCTGTTGCGCTTGAAGTTTCTACATCAGTAAAACCAAATAAATCAAATTGCTCTTCGTTTTTTGGAGCTGTTTTTTTTGCAGGTTTTGGAGTTTCTTCAGCTGAACTATTTCCATTTGTATTTATTTCGTCATAATCGTTGCCATCTCTAAATAATTTATCAAACTGCTCCTGCATTCTTCTGAATTCTAATTCATGAAAAAGTGCTTCTGTTTTTTCGACATCAGGTTTAGAAAGTTCATAATCTTTTTCGTCAAATTGAACCGGACAATCTAATAATATGGTAGCAAGTGTTTTTGATAAAATTCCTTTTTCTTTGTTGGCTTCAATGTTTTCTTTCATTTTCCCCTTCAGCTCGTGTGTGTTGGCTAAAAGGTTTTCCATTGATCCATATTGTGCTAAAAATTTCTTTGCTGTTTTTTCTCCAACGCCAGGTAGTCCAGGAATGTTATCGGCAGAATCGCCCATCATTCCTAGGAAATCAATTACTTGTAACGGATTTGATATTTCAAACTTTTCTAAAACTTCAGGTACGCCCCAAATTTCAATTCCATTACCCATACGAGCAGGTTTGTACATGAAAATATTTTCAGAAACTAGTTGGGCAAAATCTTTATCAGGCGTTACCATGAAAACCTGATAATTTTCTTTTTCCGCTTGTTTCGCAATAGTTCCAATTAAATCATCGGCTTCATAGCCGGCAACTTCAATAATTGGAATATGCATGGCTCTTAAAAGTTCTTGAATGTATGGGACTGCAATTTTTATAGCTTCTGGAGTTGCATCTCTGTTAGCTTTATATTCTGGAAACATTTCATTCCTAATATCACTACCGCCTTTATCAAAAGCAACTGCTAAATGATCTGGTTTTTCTCTTTTAATTACATCCATCAACGAATTCATGAAACCCATAATGGCAGATGTGTCCATTCCTTTCGAATTAATTCTTGGGTTTTTTATAAAAGCATAATAGCCTCTAAATATTAAGGCATAGGCATCGAGTAGAAATAATCGTTTTTGTGACATGAACTATAAATTTGATTCGAAAACGTAAAAATACAATTCTTTACTTAAAATTTCTTTGTTAAAATTGAATTAATATATAGTGTTATTTTTATTGGAGTTACTTACTTTGCAAAAAAAATATTATTATGCGTTGGCTTATTCCATTACTTTTATTGAGTATTGTTGAAATATATTCGTTCCAAGTAGTTAAAACTGTAACAAAAACTAAACTTTTTTTATGGATTTACGTTTTTGTATCATTGGCTATTTTAAGTTATATTATTTATTTTATTGCTACTTACGATAGAGGTGCAGGACAAAATAAACAATCTCTTTTTACTATTGGATTGTTGCTTATAACAATGGTTCCAAAACTTGTTTTAACATTAATTTTATTTGGAGAAGATGTTTATCGTTTTTTAGAAGGAATATTAATTCGTTTTATGGGTGATAACGATGAAGGTAGTTTTTTGCCCGCTAGAAGAAAATTTGTGAGTCAAGTTGCTCTTGGAATTGCCGCAATACCATTTGCATCATTATTGTACGGAATGACTATTGGTAAATATAATTTTAAAGTAATTAAGCAAACTTTATTTTTTCCTGATTTACCTGATGATTTTGATGGAATAACTATTACTCAGATTTCTGACATTCATAGTGGAAGCTTTGATAATTCTGAAAAAATTCAATATGCGATAGATTTAATTAACGAACAAAATTCTGATTTGGTTTTGTTTACTGGAGATATTGTAAATACGCATGCAAAAGAAATGCATCCTTGGATAGATACTTTTAAAGGGATTTATAACCCGAAATTTGGAAAGTATTCTGTTTTAGGAAATCATGATTATGGAGAATATTTTCAATGGAATTCTGAAGCTGAAAAAGAGGAGAATTTTAACGCAATAAAAGATATTCATCGTCAAATAGATTTTAAATTATTGTTGAATGAGAATTTAAAAATCAAAAAAGGAAATTCTGAATTAGCAATCGTAGGAGTTGAAAACTGGGGAAAACATTTTAAAAAAGTAGGAGATTTAGCAAAAGCTTCTGAGGGTTTAACCAAAGATGATTTTAAGATATTAATGAGTCACGATCCGAGTCATTGGGATTCAGAAGTGCAACACGATGAAAAGCACTATCAACTAACACTTTCTGGTCATACACATGGTTTTCAGTTTGGAATTGAAATTCCGGGTTGGTTAAAATGGAGTCCGGTGCAGTATGTTTATAAACAATGGGCTGGCTTGTATGATAACTTGGGAAGATATGTATATGTGAACAGAGGTTTTGGATTTCATGCTTATCCTGGTAGAGTAGGGATTATGCCTGAAATTACCGTATTAGAGCTAAAAAAATCTAAAAAAACAGTATAATTCATTAAAAATAGTACATTTGTATATTGTTTTTAGTGTTAAACTATAATTTAAACATTAGTTTATGTCAAAATTTGGAGAACTAATAGATGCGCAAGTTCCAGTATTAATCGACTTTTTTACAGAGTGGAATGAGCCTTCAGTTGCTATGAACGAAGTGATGCGTCATGTTGCAGCTGCTCTTGGTGACAAGGCAAGAGTAATTAAAATAGATGTTGATAAAAACAGAGAATTAGCCGAAGCTTTAAGAATTAAAGGTTTACCAACTTTAATGATTTATAAAGGAGGTCAAATGATTTGGAGACAAAGCGGCGAATTAGATGCGAATACTTTAATTAGCTTAGTGCAAGAGCAAGCCTAATTTATCTTATCAAAAATAAAACCTTTTTCTTTTAATTGCTGTATTAATTTAGGTAATACAAATTGTAAATTTCTACGTGCTTTGATGCTGTCGTGGAAAACAATTATGCTTCCATTTGAAATATTTTTGAATGTGTTTTGCAAACAATCATCAGGATTTAAAGAATTGTCAAAATCATAGCTCAGTACATCCCACATAATAATTTTGTAGCCTAGTTTTCTTAATTGATACGATTGTCTTGGTGTTATTTTGCCATAAGGTGGACGAAATAATTTTGAGTTTTGAATTTTGAATAAACTGTTCAGTTTTATTTCGCAAGCTTCAGCGTTACTAATGTATGTTTTTGTTGGAGTTCTCCATCCTTTTAAATGGCTATATGTATGATTTCCTATAGAATGATTGTTAGAAATGATTTTTTGAACAATTTCTGGATATTTCCTAACATTGTCACCTATACAAAAAAATGTAGCTTTTATTTCTTCTTTTTTTAAAAGTTCTAAAACCCATTCGGTTATTTCAGGAATTGGTCCGTCGTCAAATGTTAGGTAGATTTTTTTTTCAGTATTAGGTAGTTCCCAAATGTATTTTGGAAAAAGTATTTTTAAAAACCGATTTGTTTTAAACATTCTAAACATAAGTTCAAAGCTAAAAAAAATGTGTCAACAATTTTACTTGAAGACACATTCTTTATTTTTTTAATATTTTATTCTGCTTCTCTTCCAAAGAGTTCAAACATTTTGTTGAAATTATTAAATTTTACTTTCTCTTGATTATAAAATTCTAAATCATCTGAAATTTGCATGATTTCTAGTAAGCCTCTGTATCGTTCTATGTCGGTTACAATGTCTACAGCCATGCTTCTTTGTTCACTTGATTTTAATCCGCTAAAATAAGTTAGTTCTTCTTGATACTTTACTATCAATTGTTTTAAGATAGCTCTTGCTTTGTCTTTTTTGCCAATTTCATAGTAACCTTGTGCAAAAGGTTCAACAAGTGTATAATATTCAAAATATTCAATTGGCATTTTAGTCATTGCTAGTTCAATTACTTTTTCAGCTTTATCGTTTTTGCCTTCATTTATTAATGTTTCCATTAAACGAGCTAGATTAGTTCTATAAGTGATTCCGTTTTTACGTGTTTCAGGGTCGTGATACATATCTGGATTACCACTATTTCCCCAATCCCATTTCATGACAATGTTGTACATTTTATCAGAATCTAAATATCCCATTTCTAACGGATTAGGACCTTCTTTTCCGGTTGAAGTTTTAACCGGAACTAATTTGTAACACATTCCGTCTAATTGAAGATAATCTTTCATCCATAAATAATCGTCTTCGCCAAAACTTCCTCCTGTAAAATAAATAGGTCTTTTCCAGTTGTTTTCGTTTACAATATCCAACATCATTAAACGGTTTTTATATAGTGCTTCACCTTTAATTGTAAATTGAATAGCAGGAACAATTGAATCATAAAATTTAGGAGAAACCACTTTGTTTTTAATAATTTCTTCTTTATTAATTGGAATAATTATTTTGTTTGAAGGGTAATAGTTTACAAACTGGCCACTTCTTAGCTCAACTTTTGCTCTGTCGTCTTCTAATGAGGTAAATTTTATTAAATCACTTAATAAAATAGAATCTTTAGTTTTTTCGATTAAGAAACTATAATCTCTGTTACTTCCTCGGTATAAATTTCTGTCAAAAGAAGAGGGAATAGGTTCAGAATCATAAGCTTTTCGCTTCATTTGGTCAATATACCAGTCAGTCATGAATAAGCTAGTGTTTACAATTCTAATATCGGTTCTATAGCCTTCGATTTCTTGTGCATACCAAAGTGGGAATGTGTCATTATCTCCAATTGTAAATAATATGGCATTAGGTTCGCAAGAATCCAAATACGCTTTAGCCATAGCTAACGCAGTATGTTTTCCTGAACGATTATGATCGTCCCAGTTTTCTTTAGCCATTAAAACTGGCGTAGTAAGTAAAGTTACTGCTAATGTTACAGGGATGGCAATATTAGGTTTAATGTATTTTTTTATTCCTTCATAAATTGCAAAAACACCAACGCCAATCCACATGGCAAAAACATAAAATGAGCCAACCAGAGCGTAGTCTCTTTCTCTTGGCTCAAAAGGTCTTTCGTTTAAGTATATTTTTAAAGCTAATCCAGTAAATAAGAAAAGAGCAAGTAGAACATAAAAACTTTTGATGTCTTTTCTAGCATGATATATAATTCCAATAACACCTAAAATAAAAGGTAAAAAGAAGTAAGTGTTTCTTCCTCTATTGTTTGTCATGTCAGTTGTTAGGTTTGTCTGAGATCCTAAACGTATTTCATCTAAAAATGGAATACCACTTAACCAGTTTCCGTTTAAATTATCATATTTCCCTTGAATATCATTTTGTCTTCCAACAAAATTCCACATTAAGTATCTCCAATACATGTAGCCAAATTGATACTCAAACATAAATTTCATGTTGTTAATAAATGTTGGTTTTTCAATGATTAAATATTCTCCATAAGTTTTAAGAAACTTGTCATAATCTTCCATATCAACTCGGCCAGTTTGATAAGCTGCCCTAAAATCAGATACCAATTGAATTAGCTGACTTTCTTCTGCATATTCAGGGTTAACCCTAAATTCTAAAGGCTCAGTAAAGGTCATGTAGTTTTCGTTATGATCTGAACTCCACATTCTTGGTAAGAATGCTTTGTGATTATCATCAGTATTTTGTTCTGAGTTTTTATAATTATTTGTAATTATATACTTTCCAGTTGAGTAATCTCTTTCGTAATTTGGCTTCCCGTCTTTATAAGGGTTGTCTTCATCTAAACCAGAATAGGTGTCTGAAAATTGCGGTCCATAAAATAAATGTTGCTCTCCGTATTGTTCACGATTGTAGTAAGCTAATACTTCAGCCGCATCAGAAGGTTTATTTTCATTAATTACAACTTCAGCATTTGCTCTTACAGGAAGCATTATCCAAGTAGAAAACCCTATTAAGATAAATAATGTACAAAGTATTAATGTGTTGTAAAAAACAAGTTCTTTTTTTCGAGTATAGTTTAGTCCAAAATAAAAAAAAGAAACAATAAGTAAAAAAGCGAATATTGTTCCCGAGTTAAATGGTAATCCAAGACTATTTACCATGAAAATTTCTGTTTTCCCAAAGAATGCAAGTGTGTATGGAAGCAATAATTTAAAAATAAATAATAAAATTGCTACAATGATAATGTTTGCAATAACAAAACTTTTTATACTTATATTTTTATATTTTTTAAAAAAGTATAAGAATCCAATTGCGGGAATGGTTAATAGGGCCATAAAATGAACTCCAAAAGAAAGTCCTATTACTAACGAAATTAATAAAAGCCATTTGTTTCCTTTTTCGTTATCTAGATCTTGCTCCCATCTTAATCCAAGCCAAAATAATAACGCAATGAATAATGAAGCCATTGCGTAAACTTCAGCCTCAACAGCATTAAACCAAAAACTATCTGAGAAAGTATAAGCTAATGAACCTATAAAAGCACTTCCTAAAATCATTATTTGAGTGTTTTTGTTGTTATTTTCACTTTTAAATATAAAATTTTTAAATAAAAGTGTTAATGACCAAAACATAAACAAGATAGTAAACGCACTAGAAAAAACCGACATCATGTTTACCATTAAGGCAATTTTACTTGCGCTTGTAGCAAACATTGCAAAGAATGCTCCTAGCATTTGAAATAAAGGAGCTCCTGGTGGATGTCCTACTTCTAGTTTTGCTGAAGTTGCGATGTATTCTCCACAATCCCAGAAACTTAGAGAGGGTTCTACAGTTAAAGAATAAGTGATTAAAGCAATGGAAAAAGTTGCCCATCCTAGTATAGTGTTCCACTTTTTGAAATTAAATGATGCCATAAAACATTAGTTTTTTATAGAATTTTGCATTTTGAATTACAAAGAAACTATTTTTTTACTTATAGTAACGGATAATATTATTTTTTAATATTTTTTTTAGAAAAATTTGCAGAATAAAAAATATGTTTTACATTTGCACTCGCAATCGAAAAGGTTGTTTGGTATTGGCCCATGGTGTAATGGTAACACTCCGGTTTTTGGTATCGTCATTCAAGGTTCGAGTCCTTGTGGGCCAACAAAAAAAGTCCTGCTTTTAGCAGGACTTTTTTATTTAGACAATTTTAAGTTATATTTTAAAAGTTATAACAGGTCTTTTTGCGTGATTTACCAAGTCTTCACTGATGCTTCCGTTAAAGAAGTGAGAGATTCCTTTTCTACCGTGTGTACACATTCCTATAAGGTCTGCATCAATGCTCTTTGCAAAATGTAAAATTCCTTTTTCTACATTGATATCGTTGTAAATATGCGTTGTTACATTTTTAGCTGAAGTTTTATTAACAAAATCTTCCATAATTTTCTCTGCAACCCTTGTTGATTTAAAGTTGTTAGGAGTGTTTATGTTGGCTAAATGAAGTTTAGAATTGAATTTTTCAGCAAAAGCAGCTACTTTTTCAAAAGGTTTTATTGTTTCTTCTGAGAAATCAGAAGCGAATACAAATTTTTCAGCACTAAAATTAGGCTCCTCTTTTTTAATTACTAATACAGGTACATTAGAATTTCTAACTACTTTTTCTGTATTAGATCCTATAAACATTTCTTGAAACCCTCTTGCTCCATGTGATCCCATTACGATTAAATCTACTTCGTGACTTTCTCCGTTTTTGATAATTCCATCAAAAGCCATTTCAAATTGTATTATTTTTGTAACTTTTAGTCCTTCTAGGTAATCTGCTTGCATTGCCTCGTCCATTCTTCTAATAGCTGCGTTTTTAAATAGCATCAATTCGGGAATTTCATGTGAACTAGAAACTGCGTCGTTACCTGCGTTTGGTAATTCAAGCATGTGTAATAAGAAGATTTCCCCGTTATTTTTTTTAGCTATTTGAGCGGCTACTTTTAAAGCGTATTCAGCATGTTTTGAAAAGTCGATTGGTACTAAAATTTTTTTCATAAATAGTTATTTGTAGTAAGGTTATACTTAAATTAATGATATCAATAAAGGTACGACTTAAATCTTACATAGACAATTTTTTTTATTTCAAAAATATTATTTATATTTGCGCAAATTATTTGTTACTTAATTAACAATGAGGCACGCACTGCGTGCCTCTTTTTATAAAATATGGCGTTTACAGATAAAGTAAATCAGTTGGTTGAAAAAGTTTTAGAATCTAAACAAGATTTGTTTTTAATTGATTTTAAAGTTGATAGTTCTAATAAAATTTTTATTATCTTAGATGGTGATAATGGAGTTAACTTGCAAGATTGTATTGAGGTTAGTAGGGCTGTTGAGGCTGAATTAGATAGAGAGGAACAAGATTTTTCATTGGAAGTGGCTTCAGCAGGGGTTTCTAGTCCTTTGAAATTGGTAAGACAGTATAAAAAGAACTTGAATAGAGTTTTAAAAGTAAAGAAAACGGATAATGAAGTTATTGAAGCTCAGTTAACAGCTGTGTCAGATGAAAATATTACTCTTGAATGGAAAGCAAGAGAGCCTAAGAAAGTAGGAAAAGGAAAAGAAACTGTAGAAAAGAAAGTTCAACTTTCATACAGTGAAATTAAAGAAGCAACAGTTATAATATCATTTTAAATAAAGAATTAACATGGAGAATATTGCATTAATTGATTCGTTTTCAGAATTTAAAGACGATAAACTCATTGATAGAGTTACCTTAATGGCGATTTTAGAGGATGTTTTTAGAAATGCACTAAAAAAGAAATACGGTTCAGATGATAATTTTGATATTATTATCAATCCAGATAAAGGAGATATGGAGATTTGGAGAAACAGAACTGTTGTTGAAGATGGTGAAGTGGAAGATTCAAATTCAGAAATATCTTTATCTGAAGCAAGAAGAATAGAGCCTGATTTTGAAGTTGGAGAAGAGGTTTCTGAAGAAGTAAAGTTAATTCAATTAGGAAGAAGAGCTATTTTGGCTTTACGTCAAAACTTAATTTCTAAAATTCATGAACACGACAATACAAATCTTTACAAACAATTTAAAGATTTAATAGGAGATATTTATACAGCAGAAGTTCATCACGTTCGCCCAAAAGCTGTAATTTTGATGGATGATGATGGTAATGAAATTGTTTTACCAAAAGAAAAACAAATTCCAAGTGATTACTTCAAAAAAGGAGATAACGTAAGAGGTATTATTGAAAATGTTGAGTTAAAAGGGAATAAACCTCAAATAATTATGTCAAGAACATCGCCAGATTTCTTAGAAAAATTATTTGAACAAGAAATTCCTGAAGTTTTCGACGGATTAATTACGGTTAAAAAAGTAGTTCGTATTCCAGGAGAAAAAGCAAAAGTTGCTGTAGATTCTTATGATGATAGAATTGACCCTGTTGGAGCTTGTGTAGGAATGAAAGGATCTCGTATTCATGGAATTGTTCGCGAATTAGGTAATGAAAATATTGATGTAATTAATTACACTTCAAATATTCAATTGTTTATTACAAGAGCTTTAAGTCCTGCTAAAGTATCTTCAGTTAAAATTGACGAAGAGAAAAAAACTGCTGAAGTTTTCTTAAAAGTAGAAGAAGTTTCTAAAGCAATTGGTAGAGGTGGGCATAATATCAAACTAGCTTGCTTAATAACTGGTTACGAATTAGACGTTATTAGAGAAGGAGTAGTTGAAGAAGAAGATGTTGAGTTAAGAGAATTCTCAGATGAAATCGAAGGATGGATTATTGATGAATTTGAAAAAATAGGTTTAGATACTGCGAAAAGCGTATTAAACCAAGATGTTGTAGACTTAGTGAGAAGAACAGATTTAGAAGAGGAAACTATTTTAGATGTCGTAAGAATATTAAAAGAAGAATTAGAAGATTAATTTTAAATTTACTATTCCCAAAAGCTAAACAACATAAATACACAAAAGAATTATAAAAAGATTATATGTCTGACAATAGAGTAATAAGAATCAACAAAGTTTTAAGAGAGTTAAATATTTCTCTTGATAGAGCTGTGGACTTTTTAAAAGAAAAGAATCATGAAATTGAATCTAGTCCTAATGCTAAAATATCTCAAGAAGAATATAACGTCTTATGCAATCAATTTTCAGCCGATAAAGGTAAAAAAGTTGCATCTCTTGAAGTAAGTGAAGAAAAGAAAAAGGAAAAGGAGGCACTTAAAAAAGAGTTAGAAAAAGAACAAGAGTTGAAGCGTCAGCAAGAAGCAGAAGCGGAAAGACAACGTCAAGAAGTTATTAAAGCTAAAGCTGTTGTTGAAGCACCAAAACCTGTTGGGAAAATTGACCTTAACCCTAAAAAAGTTGAAGTTAAAAAGCAAGAAAAAACTGTTGAATCTACTCCAGTAGAGTCAGAAAAGGTCGAATCAACTATAGTTGCTGAAGCTCCTAAGAATGATAAACCAAATAAACCAAAAGTCGAAATTTCTAAAAAAATAGAGGCTAAAGTAGTTTCAAAAGAAACTCAAGTGACTCCAGCTGAAGCTCCTGAGGAAGAAAAAATAGCAACTAATTATCAAAAACTTTCAGGAACAACTTTCACTGGGCAAAAAATTGATTTAAGTCAGTTTAATAAGCCTAAAAAGAAGAAAGAAGAAAATAAAGGAGTTAAAAAAGCTGATGATAAGTCAGCGGCTAATAAAGGAAAACGTAAACGTATTACTAAGCCTGTGCCAGGCGCAAAACCAGGTGGGACAAACACTCAAGGCGGCGGAACTAAAAAAACTTTCACTAAAGATAGTAGATTTAGTAAAGGTAAAAAAGTTGTTGTCCAAAAAACTGAACCTACTGAGGAAGAAGTTAAAAATCAAATTAAAGAGACTCTTGAAAGACTTCAAGGGAAAGGTAAGAAAGGCTCAAAAGCTGCAAAATACCGTAAAGATAAAAGAGATTCTCACCGTCAACGTGTTGATGATGAATTAGAACAAAAAGATTTAGAAAGTAAAATCTTAAAAGTTACTGAATTTGTAACTGTTGGAGAAATTGCTTCATTAATGGATGCGCCTATTACTAAGGTTATTGGAACATGTATGTCTTTAGGAATCATGGTAACCATGAACCAACGTTTAGACGCAGAGACACTTTCAATTGTTGCAGATGAGTTTGGTTATGAAATTGAATTCATAACTACAGATATTGAAGAAGCAGCTGAAATTGTTGAAGATAAACCAGAAGATTTAGTTCATAGAGCTCCTATTGTTACTGTAATGGGTCACGTAGATCACGGTAAAACATCGCTTTTAGATTATATTAGAAATACAAACGTAATTGGAGGCGAATCGGGTGGAATTACCCAGCATATTGGGGCTTACGGAGTAGAATTAGAAGGTGGTGAAACAATTGCTTTCTTAGATACACCAGGTCACGAAGCATTTACTGCAATGCGTGCGCGTGGTGCTCAAGTTACTGATATTGCTATTATCGTAGTCGCTGCCGATGATGATATTATGCCTCAAACAAAAGAAGCTATAAGTCACGCTCAAGCTGCAGGTGTTCCAATGATATTTGCAATTAATAAAGTTGATAAGCAAACTGCGAATCCTGAGAAAATTAAGGAGAAGTTAGCCTCTATGAATTTATTAGTTGAAGATTGGGGTGGTAAATATCAATCTCATGATATTTCTGCAAAAACCGGACTTGGAGTTAAAGAATTATTAGAAAAAGTATTACTAGAAGCCGAAGTTTTAGAGCTTAAAGCAAATCCAAATAAAAATGCCATAGGTACTGTTGTAGAAGCGCAATTAGACAAAGGTAGAGGTTATGTAACTACGATATTAGTACAAGCAGGAACGTTAAAAATTGGTGATTACATGCTGGCTGGTAAAAATCATGGTAAAGTAAAGGCTATGTATGACGAACGTGGTCATAATGTTACAGTTGCAGGTCCGTCAACTCCAGTATCAATTCTTGGTTTAGATGGAGCACCTACAGCGGGTGATAAGTTTACTGTTTATGATGACGAAAGGGAAGCAAAACAAATTGCAGCTAAACGTACTCAATTACAACGTGAACAATCTGTTCGTACACAAAAGCACATTACACTTGCAGAAATTGGTCGTCGTATTGCATTAGGTCAATTTAAAGAATTAAACATTATCCTTAAAGGAGATGTGGATGGTTCGGTAGAGGCTTTAGCGGATTCATTTTCTAAATTATCAACAGAAGAAATTCAAATAAATATTATTCATAAAGGAGTAGGTGCTATTACAGAATCAGATGTATTGTTAGCATCAGCTTCAGATGCAATTATTATTGGATTTAATGTTCGCCCTCAAGGAAATGCAAAACAATTAGCCGAAAAAGAAGAAATAGATATCCGTAACTATTCTATTATTTATGCAGCTATAGATGATTTAAAAGATGCAATGGAAGGAATGCTTTCTCCAGAGTTAAAAGAAGAGATTACAGGAACTGCAGAAATTAGAGAATTATTCAAAATTTCTAAAGTGGGTACTATTGCAGGTTGTATGGTTACTGATGGTAAGATTTTAAGAAACGGACAAATTCGTTTAATTAGAGAAGGGGTTGTAATATACACTGGAGAATTAGTTGCTTTAAAACGATTTAAAGACGATGTTAAGGAAGTGTCTAAAGGATACGATTGTGGTATGCAGATTAAAGGATACAATGATCTTAAAGAACTTGATGTTATTGAATGTTTCCATGAAGTTGAAGTAAAAAAGAAATTAAAATAGTTTATTTTAAGTCATAGAAAAAAAGCCCAAGTTTTTACTTGGGCTTTTTTTTATTATATTTAATGTCTAAATAGTTTCTATGAAAGGATTGTTTTTGTTTGTAGCTTTCTTTTTCTGCATCTGTTTTCACGCTCAGAATGTAGATTGTTATAGGTTTAAAAATGGAGATTTTTATTACCCTTCAATGACTGACAAAATTTCGGTTAGAAATGGAGATGTTCAAGAGAGTTATGTAGGTGAAAAATTAGAAATGATTTGGTCAGTCAAATGGCTTAATGATTGTGAATACGATTTAGTTTGTATTGAAGTATTAGGGAATTCTTCAGACTTTGAAGTTGGCGAAAGAATTAATGTAGAAATAGTTTCCTCTGTAAAAAACTGTTATTATAGCATGTTGACTATTTATAATAAAGAGTATCCAATGGGATATCACTTGCCGGGAGGTCCATTTCCGCTTTGTAAAAAAGAATAAAAAAACCACTTACTAAATTTAGTAAGTGGTTTTATATTTATTATTTAAAAACTATATTTTAATCCGCCATATATATTTCTTCCAGGAGCATTAATTCCTGAAGCAAAAACTCTATACTGTGTGTCTAAAATGTTTTCTACTCCAGCAAATAGAGTTCCTCCGTTAAAGATTTCAAAACTTGTTTTAAAATTATATGTTTCCCAAGCAGGCATTCCTCCGTTTGGTGCATAACGTTCATTGTCTTCTCCATTAGGATAATAGTCACTAATATCTTTTTTGCCATTATACAGCATGTATGCTTCAAGCGTTCCCCATTTTTTTGAATATAGTAAACCAATTTTCCCGTAATAAGGCGCAATATGATCTAATGGAGATTTTGAATTGTCGTCTTCAATAATACGGCCAAGTGTGTAATTGAAATTTCCATGAAATTGTAAACTTTCAATTAAATATGCCTTTATATTTGTTGAAAACCCAGTAATAAATGCTTTTCCTTTATTTTGGTTAGCAAAAATAGTATTTGTTTCTCCATTAATGTTAATTGTACTTTGACCTTCATATGTAAATGTGTCGGTAACAATCGCGTCATACATTCTTGTATAATAATAAGTAGTTTCAATTTGAAATCTTTTATTTGTTGATTTAATTGTTAACCCTAAATCTCCAGTGACTGTTTTTTCAGATTGTAAATCGGCGTTTGGAACAATAAGTATACCATTTCCAGAATCGAATACTTTTGCTAAATCATCAATATTTGGAGACCTATAACCAGTACTAATGTTGGTTTTTAAACTTACATTCTGAGATGTTTTATATACAATTCCTGCTGTACCACTATAAGTAAAATTGTGTTGTTCTATACTATTAAATGGTAAAGGAAAAAGAGTATCATCATCAATTGTACTGTTCAATGTAGTATAGCCAAAACGTGCACCTATATTCCAAGCTGTTTTTTCGTTAAAATTTTCATTATAGGAAATGTAAAGATCATTACGAGTCATATTGTTCTCTCCATTAGGATAACGTGTTTGAAAAGGACTTGTTTCTCCAGTATTAATGTTTTCAATTTCAGCAGTTGATTTTAAAGTTTCATAATATGACTCAAAACCATAGAACAACTCACTTTTATTGAATTTTTTATGAAGATTAATTCCTGCCGAAAATACATTTACTTTTTCGTAATTGTGCTCTAAGTTTTCATTTCCAAAACGCCTTGAGTTTCTGCTTTCATTTGTATTTTGATAAGCAATGTCAATCTCTAAATCGCTTTCTAGAAATGCTTTGTTTTTGTTTAAACTGTATATTGCAAGTAATCTTTCTTGTGGTCCATAATACCATTCTGCAAATTTTAGTCCTGTTCCTGAAACATCTGTTAAGCGATCATATCTTGGGATATCATTTGTATTTGAATATTGAAAATTTAACCCATGATCAAAACCACTAGACGTTTTATATGCAAATTTTTGCATAATGTTGTATTGTTTGTAACCTGAGTTTTTTTGAATATACTTGTCGCTGTTTTGGGTTAAAACATCAGTGCCGTCTGCAAGTGTAGTAACATAAAAAGGTCTCTCGCCAAAATAATCTCCATTATGATTCTTGTTTTTCCCCATTCTTAAATCTCCAAAATCATTATAAGAAAAAGCAGTTAAAGAAGCGAAATTTTGAGTTGCATAATTAATGTCAAAATAGCCTGATTTTTCTTCATTAACAGAACCATATCGTGTAGAAATATTTCCACTTAATGATTTATTATTGCCGTTTAAAAATTTAGCTTTTTTTGTATTCATACTTACAGTTCCTCCTAGTGCATCACTTCCAAAAAGAGTTGAAGAAGGTCCGAAAAAGATGTCGACGTTTTCTAACATGTTCTCATCAACTGTAATTACGTTTTGTAAATGACCTGCTCTGTAGGTTAAATTATTCATTCTAATGCCGTCAACAAGTAGTAAAACTCTACTTGCTTCAAAACCTCTTATAGAAGGGCTTCCTCCACCTTGTTGAGATTTTTGTACATGAACATTTCCTGAATTTGCTAATAAATCTGCTGTGTTTTGAAAATTTTGAAATTCAATTTCCTTTTGTGATACTGATTCAATTTGAGATGCAATAAATTCTTTTTCTTTTATTGTTCTTTTTGTTGTTACAACAACTTCTTCAAGTTGATTTGTTTTAGTTGTATCTTTTTCTATTTGAGCAAAGCCAATAAAAGACACAATTAATAAAGTTAAGTTTATTAATTTTTTCATTTCATTTTAATTATTTTAAAAAATATTATTTAGTAATTCTATACTTGGTTTTTTGTTAAAATAATTGGTGGTTTTAATAAAAGTGAAACTATTTTATTGGGATTGTTTTGTTCTTTGTAAAATGGTTTTAATACACGGTCAATTAATGTGTGTCTTGTTTCAATTTCTTGAGGTGTGAGTAAAGCTAAAATAATGTTTCTTTTAAATTTAGCCTTGTTTTTTTTTGAGTTTTCTTTCTTTAAAGAGTAACTGATAAACTTAAAAAGACTTTCATTTTTATCTTCTATTACTATAAGTTTAACTTTGCTATGTAGTTGTATTACTTTTTTTATGTCATAATATTTGTCCGCAACAATAATTTCCTTAGCATTCTTGATGGTTAAATAATTCTCTTTTGAAAATATAAAAGTAGTTTCAAAGTCTGATTTTTTTATAATGTAATTCTGTCTTATTTCTAATAATTTTTCAATCAATGGTTCAGAATTCTGAAAAAATAAAAGAATACCAAATGAGGTAAAAAAAAAGATTGAGAAAATTTTTTTCAAAACTATTCTATTTGCCTGGTTTTATTAAAAGCGCGCTAGGGTATTTTTTCTTAATTTCTATCAAGAATTTTTCGGCATGAAGGCGTGATTTATAATTCCCTACGAATACTTTATATGTAGGGTTTGAATAGATAATTGTGCCTTCTACATCCTTAAAGTCACGCTTAAATTCCGAAAGTTTCTTCTTAGATTCTTCTCCAGACCCATAAAATATTTGAATTTTATAATTATCAATTATTGATAAGTTGTTGTTTATTTTTTGCTTTTCTTTTAATAAAGTTTGAAATTTTACATCTTGTTCAACCGAAGTTTTTAAATCTTGACTAAAACTTTTTGTACATAACAACAAGAATATGAAACTGATAAGTAAAATTGGTTTATGGGCTAAATTTCTCATAATGAATTATATTTAAAACAAAAATACAACTAAAAATAGAAATCAAAACCCATGAAATTATTTAGAATAAATATAAATTACATTTTAAGATAATATTAAGGTTTTTTGAATAGTTCGAATATTGTATTTTTGTCGGAGTTTAAAATTTTAGTACGGTGTTTTATATAGTTATTTATACTAATATCGTACCAATTTTGTCGATAATCATTAATTAAATATGAAAAAGGTGGGTAACCATAATTCGTTTTCAAGGATTTTCTTCAGTTTAGCTTTATTGCTATCTTTTTCTTTATCTGTGTATTCTCAAGATACTGCTGAAGAAGCGGCAGTTCCTGCTTCAGTAGGTGCGGATGCGGCAAAGGGTAAAGAGTTGTTTAATGCTAATTGTGCAGCTTGTCATAAATTAGATGCAAAAGCAACGGGGCCTGCGCTTCGTGGTGTTGCAGATAAGTATGATAAAGAATGGTTGTATAAATGGGTAAAAAACAGTAGTGACCTTATAAAGTCAGGAGATGCTCAGGCTATAAAAGTTTTTGAAGAAAATGGAAAAGTGCCAATGACGGCATTTCCTCAATTGTCAAATGCTGACATTGATAATATTTTAGCTTACACTTCTGAAGTTGCTCCTGCGCCTGCTGGACCTGTTCCTGGTGTTGAAAATGCTGCAGTTAATACAGATTCTGGAATTTCAAACAATGTGATATTAGGAGCGCTTTCGTTAGTGTTGTTGATGTTGGTTGTAATGTTGTTCTTGGTTAGAAA
>PKEA01000098.1 GCA_002862805.1 Flavobacteriaceae bacterium
GAAAGATACAAGTCAATTAGGGCAAACAAATAGAATTGTACAAGGAACAGTAATTAAAGGAGATATTACTTCAAAAACTGATTTTAGATTAGATGGTATCTTAATTGGTAATTATAATTCTGCTTCTAAATTAGTTATAGGTCCTACAGGAGAAGTTCAAGGAAATATTAAATGTGTAAATATTGATATTGAAGGAAAATTTTCTGGAAAACTTGAGGTTTCGGAACTTTTAGGGGTAAAATCAACGGCTAAAATTAAAGGAGAAGTGTTTGTAAGTAAACTTTCAGTCGAGCCTGGTGCTATTTTTGAAGCAACTTGCGAAATGAAAAGTAATTTAAAGTCTATTCCTACAAGCAATGACCAATCAGAAAAAACCGCATAATAAATGGATGCAATTAATTAATATTCCTTTTCAAATGGGAGTAATAATTGTTTTTTTTGCTTATTTAGGAAAATGGTTAGATGAAAAATGCTTGACAGATACTGTTTTTACAATAATTTTTACTTTGCTAGGTGTTTTTTTGGCATTATATAATGTGATTAGTCAAGTAAATAAGATGAATAATGATGAATAAAATATTTATTTTATTAAAAAAACTAACGTTAATTGTTTTGCCGCTTTTTTTGCTACATGTTTTAGTTTTTCAACAAGAATTACTAAGTAGTTATCAAGAAAAATTTCGGATTCAAGTTTGGCAACTTTATTTAGTTTCATTATTCTTCTCTGTTTTAAGTATTGTTTTAATGCAAAAAACTTCTGAAAAAAATTTTGAAAGCACTGGTTTTGTGTTTATTGTGGTTTTAACTTTGAAGATGGTGGTTTACTACTTTCTATTCGACTTGATAAGGTTAGGTTCTTTGGAAAGTTCTGTAGAAAAAATAAATTTTGGATTAATAGTAATTTCTTTTTTAATAATTGACATCTTTTTGGCGAGTAAAATTTTAAATAAAAAGTAGCTTTTAAAAGAAAACAAAAAAAATACGTTTTTTTTTATTTTTAAGACTTGGTGTATTAATAAATATTGTACTTTTGCACCAAATTTAGAAACCTAAGAATTTAAGTTTATAATAATTATGGTGATTTTAAGAAAACCACTTAATGTGATAGTAGCCTTCGCTTTTGCGATGTTGCCTTTAGTAGGAATAGCTAATAATCCTTCAGATTCAACAGTTGTTGCTCACTCAGAAGAAGTTGTACATGCAGAAGAAGGGCATCATGAAGCTGAGCCTTTAAGTAAGAAGGATAAAGTTGATGCTTATATTCAACATCACTTGCAGGATTCTCATGATTTTAATTTCTTTTCTGATGAAGCAGAAGGTAAGCATTACGGATTTTCTTTGCCAGTCATTTTATATGACAATGGTTTGCAAATATTTTCATCTTCAAAGTTACATCATGGTGAAGCTGTTGCTGAACATAATGGTAATTTTTATAAATTATACCACAGTAAAATTTATAAAACTGATGCTGAAGGTACAATAAGTTATGATGAGCATCATCATCCTACAAATGTTAAACCGTTAGATTTTTCTATTACGAAAAATGTAGTTTCGATGTTGTTTACGTCTGCATTGTTGTTGTTAATGTTTGTTGGTTTGGCAAAATCTTATAAGAAAGGCGCGATTCCTACTGGTTTTGGAAGGGTTTTAGAGCCGCTAATTATTTTTATTAGAGACGAAATTGCAATTCCAAATATTGGAGAGAAAAAATATAGGAAATTTATGGGTTACTTATTAACTGTGTTTTTCTTTATTTGGTTGTTAAATTTATTAGGGATGACACCTCTTGGGATTAATGTAACTGGAAATATAGCTGTAACGGTTTGTTTGGCTTTATTCACTTTTGTTATTACTCAGGTTAGTGCTAATAAAGATTATTGGAAACATATTTTTTGGATGCCAGGTGTTCCTGTTCCAATGAAAATAATATTAATGCCTATTGAATTGTTAGGTACATTAACAAAGCCATTTGCATTATTAATACGTTTATTTGCTAATATTACTGCAGGTCACGTTGTAATTATGAGTTTAATTGCAATGATATTTGTGGGTAAAAATTTAGCAGCAGATTTGCCTATATCGCTTGGGTTAACATTGTTTATTTCTGTTATTGAGGTTTTAGTAGCTTTCTTGCAGGCTTTTATTTTTACAATGTTGTCTTCGTTGTTTATTGGAATGGCGGTACAAGATCATCATCATGATGAGCACCATAGTGAAGATATGCATGGTGATCATGATAATGCAATAGTTTAATTTAGAATTTTTTGTTTAATTATATAAATCAATTATTATGTACAATTTAATTGGAGCTGGATTAGTAGTAATCGGAGCGGGTTTAGGTTTAGGTAAAATCGGTGGATCTGCAATGGATGCTATCGCTCGTCAGCCAGAAGCTGCTGGTAAAATTCAAACTGCGATGATTATTATCGCTGCTTTATTAGAAGGATTAGCATTTGCTGCTTTAATCTTAGGAAAATAATAAAGAATGAAAAAAACAAATCCTGTAACGGTTGGTTGCAGGTTTTGTTTTATTTTTGAAACAAAATTTAAAACGATATATTTTAGAATATGGAAAAGTTAATTAACGATTTTTCATTTGGTTTGTTTTTTTGGCAATTGACTATTTTAGTTGTGTTAATTGGTTTAATGGTTAAATTTGCATGGAAACCTATTATGGAGGCTATTACAGCTCGTGAAGAAGGTATTTCAAATGCATTGTTAGCTGCAGAAAATGCTAAAAAAGACATGCAAAATCTTAAAGCAGATAACGAAAAGTTATTGGCTGAAGCTAGAGCTGAAAGAGACACAATGATAAAAGAAGCTCGTGAGATTAAAGATAAAATGATTGCAGATGCTAAAGAAGAAGCACAAGTACAAGGAGAAAAAATGATTTCTCAAGCGAAAGCTTCTATCGAATCTGAAAAGAATGCTGCAATGGCTGAAATTAAGAATCAAGTGTCTTCTCTTTCAATAGAAATTGCAGAAAAAATATTAAAAGAAGAATTAACTAGCACAGAAGCTCAGTCAAAACTGGTTGAGAAAATGTTAGGTGAAGCAAAACTAAACTAAAGCATTATGGCAGGAACTAGAGCGGCTATTCGATATGCTAAGGCTATTCTTGATATTGCAAAAGCAAGTAATAACACAGTAAGTGTTAATAACGACATGTTGTCAATTGGAGCATCGGTAAAAGAAAGTAAAGAATTAAAAGATTTTTTGTTAAATCCTACTGTTGTTGCTAATGTTAAGCTTAATGCGTTATTGGAGGTTTTTGCTTCAGCTCAAAACGAAACAAAAAGCTTATTTCAATTGCTTTTAGAAAATAAAAGATTTGAAATTTTACATGCTATTGCTTCAGAATACAATAAATTGTTTGATGAATTGAATGGAGTTGAAACTGCAATAGTTACTACTGCATTTCCTATAACATCAGATTTAGAAAATAGAGTTTTAGCTAAAATTAAAGAGTTTTCTGATAAAAGTATTACTGTTCAAAATATTGTTGATCCGTCAATTATAGGGGGATTTATATTGAGAATTGGAGATAAACAATTCAATGCATCTGTAGCTAGTAAATTACAGGCGTTAAAACAAGAATTTAGTAATTAGTGTTAATTATGAGACAGTTAGTATTAATAGTGTTTTTGTTTTTTAGTTTTTTGAGTTTTGCCCAAAAATTTAAATACAAAAATCAAGAGGTTTTAGTTGACGGTAATGTTTGGTTAAAATATGACGGTTGCGGAGGCTTTAATACTTTTTGTTCATTAACAAATACAACCAATGGAGATGAAATTTTATTTATAAAAATTATCCGTGTTTCTGGTGCTGAACCAAGAACATCATCAAACACAAGTGGTGATTTAGTATATTGTGAAGTTTCTTTTCTAGGGTTGGGTAAAAAAATTGAGTTGCAAAAAACTTATAAATCTATAGTTGAATTACTTTACAAATCTAAAGTAGTAAATGATGATCAAACATTAAATGAGGATAAAGTTAATTTACTTATTGAAAAGTATGGTACTGAGTTTTCAGATAGATTAAATAAATCTAATAATGGTCAAACCATTATAATAAATAATAATCAAGAGCCAAAAAGATCTGGCGTTAATATTAATATCGGAGGATAATAATTATATATAATTATGGCGGAAATTAAACCTGCTGAAATTTCAGCAATATTAAAGAAACAATTATCAGGTTTTCAATCTGGTACATCATTAGAAGAAGTAGGAACAGTACTTCAAGTTGGAGATGGTATCGCACGTGTTTATGGTTTGTCTAACGCACAATATGGTGAGTTAGTGCAATTTGAAAATGGGTTAGAGGCTATCGTTCTTAACTTAGAAGAAGACAATGTTGGTGTTGTATTATTAGGTCCTTCTACAGGTATTAGAGAAGGTTCTACTGTAAAAAGAACACAACGTATTGCTTCCCTTAAAGTTGGTGAACAAGTTGTTGGTCGTGTTTTAGATACATTAGGTAATCCTATTGATGGTAAAGGACCAATTGGTGGTGATTTATATGAAATGCCATTAGAAAGAAAAGCTCCTGGAGTTATCTTCCGTCAACCAGTAACAGAACCATTACAAACAGGAATTAAAGCAATTGATGCTATGATTCCAGTTGGTAGAGGACAACGTGAGTTGGTAATTGGTGACCGTCAAACAGGTAAAACTACTGTTTGTATTGACACAATTTTGAATCAAAAAGAATTTTACGATGCTGGTAAACCAGTATTTTGTATATATGTTGCAGTAGGGCAAAAGGCATCAACAGTTGCTGCAATTGCTAAAACATTAGAAGAAAAAGGAGCAATGGCTTATACAGTTATTGTTGCTGCAAATGCATCTGATCCTGCGGCAATGCAAGTTTATGCTCCATTTGCTGGTGCTTCTATTGGGGAGTATTTCCGTGATACAGGTCGTCCTGCATTAATTATTTATGATGATTTATCTAAGCAAGCAGTTGCTTATCGTGAAGTGTCATTGTTGTTAAGAAGACCACCAGGTCGTGAAGCATATCCAGGGGATGTTTTTTATCTTCACTCAAGATTATTAGAGAGAGCAGCAAAAGTTATTGCGGATGATGATATTGCTAAAGAAATGAATGATTTACCAGATTCTTTACGTCCAATCGTTAAAGGAGGAGGTTCATTAACAGCTTTACCAATTATTGAAACTCAGGCTGGTGACGTTTCTGCATATATTCCAACAAACGTAATTTCGATTACTGATGGTCAAATATTCTTAGATGGTGATTTATTTAATTCAGGTGTACGTCCTGCAATTAACGTTGGTATTTCAGTATCTCGAGTTGGAGGTAATGCGCAAATTAAATCAATGAAAAAAGTAGCCGGTACTTTAAAATTAGACCAAGCTCAATACCGTGAATTAGAAGCGTTTGCTAAATTTGGTTCAGATTTAGATGCAGTTACTATGAACGTAATTGAAAAAGGAAAACGTAACGTTGAAATTTTAAAACAAGCTGTAAATGATCCTTATACAGTAGAAGATCAGGTTGCAATTATCTATGCGGGTTCTAAAAACTTGTTAAGAAATGTTCCTGTAACTAGTGTTAAAGAATTTGAGAGAGATTTCATTGATTATTTAAATGCTAAACATAGAGATACTTTAGACGGATTAAAAGCAGGTAAATTCACAGACGAAATTACTGATGTTTTAGAAAAAGCAGCTAAAGAGGTTTCTGCAAAATATTAATTCTAAGTAGCTAGTAATTAGTGAATGCTAATTGCTAATTACTAGCTACTAATTACTCATATAAAATGGCAAATTTAAAGGAAATTAGAAATAGAATTGGTTCCGTTTCATCTACGATGCAAATTACATCGGCAATGAAAATGGTTTCTGCTGCTAAGCTTAAAAAAGCGCAAGACGCTATTACAGCAATGCGACCTTATGCCGAAAAATTAACCGAACTTCTACAAAACTTAAGCGCTACCTTAGATGGTAATACTGGTGGTGCTTTCGCAGAACAAAGAGAGGTTAATAAAGTTTTGATTGTTGCTATTACTTCTAATAGAGGTTTATGTGGTGCTTTTAATACAAATGTAATCAAAGAAGTTAGAAGTTTATCTGGTTCTTATTCTGGAAAACAAGTTGATGTTTTTGCTATTGGTAAAAAAGGAAATGATGTTTTAAAGAAATCTAATACAGTTATAGATAATAAAAATTCAATTTTTGATGATTTAACATTTGAAAATGTATCTGATATTGCTCAACTTTTAATGGATAAGTTTGTTGCAGGTGAATACGATAAAATTCATATTGTTTACAATCATTTTAAAAACGCAGCAACTCAAATTGTTAAAATAGAACAGTTTTTACCATTAGCTCCTATTACAGGAGGTGAAGTTGTTTCATCCGATTATATTTTCGAACCTTCGAAAGAAGAAATTGTGTTGACTTTAATACCAAAGTCTTTAAAAACACAATTGTATAAAGGAATTCGTGACTCTTTTGCTTCAGAACATGGTGCTCGTATGACTGCTATGCACAAAGCAACTGATAATGCAACAGAATTAAGAAATCAATTGAAGTTAACATATAACAAAGCGCGTCAAGCTGCAATTACTGGAGAAATCTTAGAAATTGTTGGTGGTGCTGAAGCATTGAACAATTAAACGTAGCGAAGCGGAGTTAAATTAATAATTCGAAGCATTGAACAATTAAACGTAGCGAAGCGGAGTTAAATTAATAATTCGAAGCATTGAACAATTAAACGTAGCATTTGCTTAGTCGTATTTACAAAAAAAGAGCCAAACTATGTTTGGCTCTTTTTTTGTTATATAATTTGTACATTTAACTAAAATATTTTTATGATGATAGTTTCTAAATTAATTACATTTTTTCTTAGTATTGTTTTGCTTTCGTGTGGAATTTCAAAAACAAATATTCAAAAATTAGAAGGTCAAACTCAAATAAAAGAAGTTTATTCTCAATCATGGGTTGCAGGAGTAAGAGGTGGTGGAGCCGGAATTAATGTTTTTATTAATCTTAATTCGCCATTTGAGCATGGTTTGGTTTTAGAAAAAATTCAATTTAAAAACTATGAAGCTTCTTTTGAAAAAGTAAACGAATTAAGTTATATAGCTAGAATAGATACAGGTCAAAATAAATTAAAAGATATAGAAGTAGAATCTACAAATGAAGAAGTCACTGTTGAAGATCCAAAAATTAATTTAAAAGAGAAGCAAGCTATTTTATTTTTTAAAAAAGAAGGTATAGAATATTATAAAATTGTTGAAAATGTAGAAGAAAGAGAAATGATTGCCTATCCTTCTGTGAGAAAACCTACAGAATAACTATTTTTGTTCCTTAAATAAAGAAACTTTGAGTTTATATAAATCTCTTTTTAAGCAAACGGCAATCTATGGTTTAGCAACTGTCATTCCAAGATTAATTAGCTTCTTATTAAACCCGCTTTACGTTTATTATCTAACAGATATGAATAAAATGGGCGAGGTTTCTGTTATTTTCTCTTATTTGGTTTTTTTCAACGTTGTACTTTCTTACGGAATGGAAACTGCTTTTTTTCGTTTCTATAATTCAGAAGATAAAAAAGAAAAAGTAATTAATACTTCGATGATTTCTTTATTGACTTCAACACTTCTTTTTTTCGGAATTTCAATATTTTTTAAAGACGATATTGCCAATTGGTCAAACAAAAATGTAGATTATATTTTCTACACTATTTTAATTTTGACTTTAGATGCTTTAGTAATCATTCCTTTTTCAAAATTAAGAGCCGAAGGAAGACCAATAAAATATGCAGTTATTAAAATTGGTAACGTAGTAATTAATTTGTCGTTAAGTATTTTCTTTTTGGTTTTTTTGCCAAAATGGGCTCAAAACAGTTCTTTGTTAGAAGGTATTTACTTCGAAAATTTCCAAATTGGTTACATATTTGTTTCCAATGTAATAGCAAGTTTATTTACTTTATTAATGCTGCTTCCTGATTATTTTAAATTGAAGTGGCAATTTGATGTGGTGCTTTGGAAAAAAATGATGCATTACGGTTTCCCAATTTTAATTGCTGGAATCGCATTTGCAATCAATGAACATTTTGATAAAATTCTTTTAGAATGGATGCATGTCGATTTAGCACATATTGGCGCTTATTCTGCTTGTTATAAAATTGGAATGTTTATGGTTTTGTTTAGAACCGCTTATACTTTAGGAATTGAACCTTTCTTTTTTAGTCATGCAAAAAATGAAAATGCACCACAAACGTATGCCGAAATCACAAAATACTTTGTCATATTTGGTTCGTTTATGTCACTCGGAATAATAGTTTTTGCTGATGTTTTAAAAGTTTTTTTAGTTCCTAGAGAAGAATATTGGATTGCAATGAATATTGTGCCTTTAATTGTAATTGCTAATTTTTTCTTAGGTATTTATACCAATCTTTCAGTTTGGTATAAATTAATAGATAAAACAAAAATCGGCGCATATATTTCAATTGTAGGCGCTTTAGTAACATTATTATTCAACTTTGTTCTAATTCCCTATATAGGTTTTATGGGTTCTGCAATTGCAACTATTTTTGCATATGGAGCAATGATGTTGATTTCATATAAACTAGGACAAAAAAGCTATCCAATTCCTTATGATAAAAAGAAAATTGGTTTCTATTTGGGGCTTTCGGTTATATTAAGTCTGTTTTCTTTTTACATTCCTATTTTAAGAGAAACCTATGTTTTTGGAATAGCAAGTTTATTAATTTTTGTTTACTTTGTATATCGAAACGAGCAAGACCTTTTTTCAAAATTTTTAAATCGAAAATAATGCAAATTAAAATCATAAATAAATCATCACACGAACTACCAAACTACGAAACAATCGCTTCAGCAGGAATGGATTTGCGTGCGAATATTATGGAATCTATTGTATTAAAACCATTAGAAAGAGCCATTGTGAAAACCGGACTTTTCATTGAATTACCAATTGGCTTTGAAGCTCAAGTTCGCCCTAGAAGTGGTTTGGCCGCAAAAAATGGAATTACGGTTTTAAATTCTCCAGGAACAGTCGACGCTGATTATCGTGGTGAAATTGGTGTAATTTTAGTAAACCTTTCCAATGAAGATTTTACCATTGAAAACGGAGAAAGAATTGCTCAATTAGTAATTGCAAAACACGAACGCGCTGAATGGATTCATGTAGAGGAGTTGTCTGAAACTTCACGTGGAGAAGGTGGTTTTGGAAGTACAGGGGTGAAGTAAAATTCCTGCGAAGGCAGGAATCAAGTGAATTGAAAACTAATCATTAGTTTTACACTTGGGTTACCTAAATCGATTATTACTAAGGCAGGAATATAAAACATAATAAAATGAAATTATGGTATATTTATATAATGACAAACAAGTGTCAAGGCCTTATTTATATTGGAGTTACCGATAATTTGCATGAACGTGTTAAAGAACATAAATTGAAAATTTATCCAAATTCATTTACGGCTAAATATAATTGTGATAAATTAATCTATTTTGAAGAATGGCAAGATGGTTTTGAAGCTTCAAAACGCGAAAGGCAATTGAAAAAATGGAAAAGAGATTGGAAAATTAAATTAATTGAAGATATGAACCCATCGTGGATGGATATTAGTATAAATTGGAATTTCAATTTCAATATAATAAGAAAATAAAGTTTAACTAAAAAGATACCCGCCTTCGCGGGCATGATTATGAAAATAATAGTACCTATGGCAGGTCGTGGCTCACGTCTTCGTCCACATACATTAACAATACCCAAACCATTAATTCCGGTTGCGGGAAAACCAATTGTTCACAGATTAGTAGAGGATATAGCTGGAGTTCTAAATCAGGATATTGAAGAAGTAGCTTTTATCATTCACGAAAGTTTTGGTAAACAAGTAGAAGCTGATTTAGTTGCTATTGCAGAAAAATTAGGGGCAAAAGGAACCATATATTATCAAAATGAAGCACTAGGAACAGGTCATGCTATTATGTGTGCAAAAGATTCTCTTTCTGGGCCTGCAGTAATAGCATACGCTGATACGTTAATTCGTGCTGATTTCGATTTAGATACTACTGCCGATAGTGTAATTTGGGTAAAACAAGTAGATAAACCAGAAGCTTTTGGTGTGGTGAATTTAAATTCGAACGGAGAAATAATTGAATTGGTTGAGAAGCCTCAAGAGTTTGTTTCAGATTTAGCCGTTATTGGAATTTACTTTTTTAAAGATGTTGCGGTGTTGAAAAACGAATTACAATTAGTAATCGATAATAATATTATTCATGGTGGCGAATACCAAATTAACGATGGTATTAAGCAAATGATGGAAAAAGGCATGAAATTTGTTCCTGGTCAAGTAGACGAATGGATGGATTGCGGAAATAAAGATGTTACAGTGGATACCAATTCTAGAATGTTGCATTTTTTACATAATGATGCTGAAGAAACTATGATTGCTGATACAGTTAGAATTGAAAATTCAACAATTATTCCTCCATGTTATATTGGAGAAAATGTGGTTTTAATAAATTCTATTGTTGGACCAAATGTTTCATTAGGTAACTCAACACATTTAACAAATACTAAAATACACAACAGTTTAGTACAAACACACGTGCACATTAGAAATGCAAAATTAGACAACGCAATGATTGGTAATCATGCCACTTTTGATGGCGATTTTAAAAGCATAAGTATTGGCGATTATTCCGTTTTAGAATAAATAATTTGAAAAACTATAAAGCAATAGCATTTTTATTCTTGTTGGTTACTTTTGGTAATCAACAAGTTTTTTATGGACAAATTAATCCAGACGATATTGCTCTTGTAGAAAATGAAGTTGAAAATAATTTTTATGAAGCATTAAAACAACGCGGAATTGAAAATTATGATAAAGCAATTATTGCCATTCAAAAATGTATCGAAAAAGACAATTCAAATCCTGTTTTTTATCATGAATTAGGTAAAAATTATTTAGATTTAAAACAATATGTAGAAGCTGAAATGGCTTTTAAAAAAGCTGTTGAATTAAACCCAAATGAACGTTGGTACTTAAATGGTTTGTATGATGTGTATTACCAAACTAAAGATTTTCAAAAATCTATTCCGGTGGTTCAAAAATTAATTGTATTCGATCCAAATATGAATGAAGATTTGGTTTCGCTTTACATGTACACTAATCAGCATGATAAAGCGTTGAATTTATTAAAGGAAATGGAAAGCACTTCGGTTTTGAGTCAGTCTATGGAATATTATAAGTTAAAAATTCAAACTTCAAATGCTTATTCAAAACCTGAAGTAGGGGAATTAGAAAATTTAATTCGAAAAAATCCAAAAGTAGAACAACATTATATTGACTTAATGATGCTATATTCTACAAGTAATCAAGAAGAAAAAGCTTTTGAAGTTGCTAAAGAATTGGCAAAAGAAATTCCAAATTCCGATTGGGCACATGTAAGTTTGTTTAAATTTTATTTGGTTAATAATGAAATTGATAATGCTAAAAAATCAATGTTTAAGATTTTTAAGAATAATAGCATTGATAGAAGAATTAAACATCGTATTTTAAATGAATTTTTAATTATTACAGTTGGAACAAATGAATATGATAAAGATTTAGAAACTGCAGTTGATTATTTTGCAAATGACAATGAAATTAATGTGTCAAAAGAAATTGGAAAGTTCTTTTACAACAAAAAAGAATATGCAAAAACCGAGTTTTATCTAAAAAAAGGAATCCAAAAAGAACCAAATGATATAGAAACGGTTTTACTTCTGTTAGATGTTGAAAGTGTTATAGAAAAATTTGAAGAAGTTAAAAAAATAGCAACAAATTATATCGATTTGTATCCTACATTTGCCAAATTGTATTTTTATGCCGGTTTAGCGAATTATAAATTAAAGAAATCTAAAGAAGCAATTGATCAATTGGAAACGGGTTTAGAGTTTATTGTAGAAGATTTGCCTTTAGAAAATCAATTTTACTTGCTTTTGTCAGAAACATATAAACAGAATAACAATACAACAAAAGAAAAAATGTACCGTTCTAAGTCGGAACTTATTCAAAAGAAACTTAAATAATGAAAAAAATAATTATTGTTTTTATTGGGCTAACACTTTTAGTCTCTTGTAAAGCAAAAAAATCTGTTTTGGAATCAGCTGCAAACGAATCATTAGCTGCTGCAAAAATTATTGATGGTCATTACGAAAATAAAAAGGAGTTTTCAACTTTAAATATTAGAGCAAACGCAAAATATAAAGATGATAAACAATCTCATTCTGTAACGGCTGATATTCGTATTAAGAAAAATGAAATAATTTGGATTAATGTGAAACTATTAGGGTTTCCTGTAGCCAAAGCATTAATTACACCAAATAAAGTAAGTTATTATGAGAAAATAAATGGTACTTATTTTGAAGGAGATTTTAGTTTATTGAGCAATTGGTTAGGAACCGAACTCGATTTTGATAAAGTTCAAAACTTGTTAATTGGTAATGCAATTGACGACTTAACTAAAGCTAAATATGTTGCCAAAATTGAAGATGAACTGTATCAATTAACAGAGAAAAATAAAAGTAACACCTCTAAGGTTTTTGATTTTGAAGGCGGAAATTTTCTCTTAAAAAAAGAAACAATTTTTCAAGAGAAAGAAAATAGAAAATTAGAAATTTATTATCCTTCACATAAAAAACAAAATAATGTATTTTTGCCAAACGAAATTAAAATAAAGGCAGAACAAAAAGAAACAATTTTCATCGATTTGGAATATAAAAATATAATTTTTAATGAAAATTTAAGTTATCCTTTTTCAATACCAAGTAGTTACGATCAAGTTAAGGTTAACTAACAATTTCAAAACAATAGTATCTTTGTAAAAAAAAATAAAATGAAGCAATTTCAATTATACATACTTTTTTTCTTTTGTTTTTCTTTAGGGTTTTCTCAAACTCAACAAGAAAAATTAGAAGCGCGAAAAGAGCAAATTCAGAAAGAAATTTCTGCTTTTAAAAGTTTGTTGCAAACAGAAAAGAAGAAAGAACGTTCAGTGTTAAGTGAAATTGCAGCTCAAAAAGCCCGCATTAGATTAAGTGAGCGATTAATTAGTACAACAGCTAAACAAAAACGTTTGTTAGACGACAATATCTATTTAAATCAATTGGAAATCAATAAATTGAATAGAGAGTTGAAAGTACTAAAAGAAGATTATGCTAAAATGATTGTAAAATCATATAAAAGTCGAAATGACCAAAGTAGAATTATGTTTATACTTTCTTCTCAGAATTTTCTTCAGGCTTACAAGCGTATTCAATATATGAAACAATATGCAGGTTTTAGAAAAATGCAAGGAGATGAAATTCAAGAAAAACAAGATAAGCTTGCAGTTGCAGTTGTTAAACTTGAGAAAGACAAAAAGAATAAAGAAAAAGTTCTTGCTGAAAATGAAGCTGAAAAAAAAATATTAGAAGAAAAGAAAAAAGAACAAGAACAGTTAGCGAAAATTATTCAAAAGGATAAAAAAAAATATGCTGCGGATATTGATAAAAAACAAAAAGAAGCAAGAGATATTGATAAGCAGATTAAAAAAATAATTGCCGATGAAATTGCTGCAGCTAATAAAAGAAATGCTGCAAAATCGGGAACAAAAACTTCTACAGCATCAGTCTCTAAATTTGATTTAACTCCTGAAGGAAAAATTGTTTCAGATAACTTTAAACTAAATAAAGGGAAATTACCTTGGCCTGTTGATAATGGTTATGTGCAATTGCGTTATGGTGATCAACCACACCCAGTACATAAAAATCTTACTGTGCATAATAGTGGGGTAGAAATAGCTACAAAACCAGGCTCAAATGCTAGAGCTATTTTTGGTGGAGAAGTATTACAAGTTCAAGTTATTTCTGCTAACAACAAAGCTGTTTATGTTCAGCATGGAGATTTTATTACAGTTTATTTAAACTTAAGTTCTGTAAACGTAAGTAAAGGGGATAAAGTTTCAGTAAAACAAATTTTAGGAAAAATTCATACTGATTCATCTGGTAATGCAGTAATTAAGTTTTTGGTTTTGCAAAACACAACTTATTTAAATCCAGAACAGTGGATGTCTAATATGTAATTTAACAAAAAATACATATTTTCCATAAATACAAATTACTTACTTGGCTTATCTTTACGATGGTTAATAGTAGTAATTTTTTCTAATCAAAAAATTTACACAAAAATCCGGAGTGGGGACTTCGGATTTTTTATTTTAACAAAAAATACATAAAAAATATAAACAGTAAATTTATTGTTTAAGTATTTTTATAACGGTTAATAGTGGTAATTTTTTCTAATGAAATAGAAAATGTAAACATCCTAAGTACTTCACTTAGGATGTTTTTTATATTTTATTGAAAAGCTCTAAAGCTTTAGTAATACTTTTTACATTGTCAAATGTGATTAATAAACGTAATCCATTTTTGGTTTGCTTCTCTTTAATTTTGCAAAGATTTCCATTTTGTTGTGCAAATTGCATTACTTTCATGAACTTGTTAGATTGATAATATTTGCTTTGTTGATCGCTTATGAAATAACCAATAAGTTTGCCTTGTTTCATTAATAATTTTTCAATTCCTATAGAAGTTGCTTTCCATTTTATTCGTAAACTATTTAATAATGCAATTGCAGGTTTTGGAAGCGCACCAAATCGATCAATTAATTTTTGTTCGAAAAGCAATAAATCTTCCTCTTTTTTAATTAAGCCTAACTCGTTATATAAACTTAATCGTTCAGTAACACTGTTTATATATTCATCAGGAAACAATAATTCGAAGTCTGTGTCAATTAAAATATCTTTTACGTATTCTTTAGTCTCAATATTATTTTCTTCTTCGTAAAGGTCTTTAAATTCGTTTTCTTTCAATTCGTCAATTGCCTCGTTCATTATTTTTTGGTAGGTATCAAAACCAATTTCATTAATGAAACCACTTTGTTCACCGCCTAATAAATCTCCAGCACCACGAATTTCTAAATCTTTCATGGCAATATTAAATCCGCTTCCCAATTCGCTAAATTGTTCCAATGCATTGATACGTTTTCGTGCATCTTCAGTCATTACAGAATCTGGTGGAGTAATAAAGTAACAAAATGCTTTTTTATTGCTTCGCCCTACACGACCACGCATTTGATGTAAATCAGATAATCCGAAATTATTGGCATTATTAATAAAAATAGTATTCGCATTTGGAACATCTAATCCACTTTCAATAATCGTTGTTGCTACTAAAACATCAAATTCACCTTCAATAAAAGCAAGCATTAATTCTTCTAGTTTTTTACCGTCCATTTGTCCGTGACCAATTCCCACTTTTGCATCGGGAACTAATCGTTGAATCATTCCAGCAACTTCTTTGATGTTTTCAATGCGATTATTAATAAAAAATACTTGTCCGCCACGTTCAATTTCATATGAAATAGCATCTCTAATTACTTCTTCGTTAAAACGCACCACATTTGTTTCAATAGGATGTCTATTAGGCGGTGGAGTAGTAATTACCGATAAATCTCTAGCTGCCATCAGCGAAAATTGTAACGTTCTTGGAATTGGAGTTGCAGTAAGTGTAAGCGTATCTACATTTGCAGCAATAGTTTTTAATTTATCTTTTACGTTTACTCCAAATTTTTGCTCTTCATCAACAATCAACAACCCTAAATCTTTAAATTGTACATTTTTGTTTACCAATTGATGTGTTCCAATGATAATGTCAACTTTTCCTTCACCAAGTGCTTTTAAAGTTTCTGCTTTTTGCTTGGCTGTTCTAAATCTATTCAAATAATTTATGGTAACCGGCATGTCTTTTAAACGCTCGGAAAATGTTCTGTAATGTTGATAAGCAAGAATGGTGGTGGGAACTAAAACGGCAACTTGCTTTCCATTGTCAACCGCTTTAAATGCTGCACGAATGGCAATTTCTGTTTTTCCAAAACCAACATCTCCGCAAACCAATCGATCCATTGGCCTGTCGTTTTCCATATCCATTTTTACATCATTTGTCGATGTAATTTGATCTGGTGTATCTTCATAAATAAACGAACTTTCTAGTTCTTTTTGCAAATAACTATCGGGCGCGCAAGCAAAACCTTTGTTTAACCTTCTTTTTGCATACAATTGAATTAAATTGAAAGCTATATGCTTAACTCGTGCTTTTGTTTTTTGTTTTAACGCTTTCCAAGCGTTGCTTCCTAATTTGTATATTTTAGGAGGTGCACCATCTTTACCGTTGTATTTTGAAATTTTATGTAACGAATGAATACTTACATAAACAATGTCATTATCAGCATAGGCCAACTTAATGGCTTCTTGTGTTTTTCCTTCGACCTGAATTTTTTGTAAACCTCCAAATTTTCCAATTCCGTGGTCAATATGCGTAACATAATCCCCAACAGATAAAGAGGTAAGCTCTTTTAAGGTGATGGTTTGTTTTTTAGAAGAGCTGTTTTTAATGGTGAATTTATGATAGCGCTCAAAAATTTGATGATCTGTATAACAAGCAATTTGATTTTCTATATCTATAAATCCTTGATATAATGGAAAAACTAATGTTTTGTATTGTTTGCGAATGCTTTCGTGGTTTTCTTCGTCTATGCTTTGAAAAATATCATGAAAACGTTTAGACTGACTTTCGTTTGAACATAAAATATAATTTGAAATACCATTGTCATGGTTCTCACTTAAATTGGCTAGTAATAAATCAAATTGTTTATTGAAAGAAGGTTGAGGTTGAATATGAAATTCAAAACTTTTATCTACTTTAAAAATCGACTTGTTGTTTAATTCCACAATTGGAAAGTCGATTACTTTTTTTAAAAACGTTTTTTCGTTTACAAATAATTCTTCCGGATTGGCTTGTTTTATTTCGCCAGTTAATTTTGAGTAAGCTTCATCTGCTTTCCCAAATAAAGTGTTTAATTTTTGACCAACTTGCTCGGTATTTTGAATAAAAACAGCGGTTTTTTCGTTGATGTAGTTTAAAAAGCTTTCGCGATTTTCTTGAAGCATTTTATTTTCTACATTCGGAATAATTGAAATTTTCTTGAGCTTTTCTTTTGAAAGTTGGGTTTCAACATCAAAACTTCTAATGCTGTCTACTTCGTTGCCAAAAAACTCAATTCTATACGGTTCGTCATTTGAAAAAGAGAATACATCAATAATTCCACCACGAACAGAAAATTCGCCGGGTTCAACAACAAAGTCAACACGTTTAAAATTGTATTCAAATAGTGTTTCGTTGATAAAATCAATTGATAAGTTATCGTTTACGGCAAGTTTTAAAGTGTTTTTATCTAATTCTTTTCGAGTAACTACTTTTTCAAATAAAGCTTCTGGATATGAAACAATAATAGCTGGTTTTTTACGAGAATTAATTCGGTTTAAAACTTCAGCTCTTAATAAAACATTTGCATTGTCTGTTTCTTCAATTTGATAAGGTCTTCTGTAAGAACCTGGATAAAATAAAACATCTTCACCGTTAAGAAGTTGCTCTAAGTCGTTTAAATAATAAGCAGCCTCTTCTTTATCATTTAAAATCAATAAAAAAGGGATTTCTGCTTTTTTAAAAAGCGATTGAATGATAATTGATAATGATGATCCTATTAAACCAGAAACAGAAGCTTTTTTTCGTTCAATTAGTAATTGACTAATTTGCTCAATTTTAGGATTTTGTTCGTATTTTTTTAAAATATCTGAAACGTTCAAGGTTGTAAATTTAATTTGTTGTAAAATTAAAAAAACCACTACAATTCCAATTGGTTTATAGTGGTTTTATTTTGTGTTTTCGTTAAATTATAAAATAAGTTTTCTTCTTATTTTTTGAAAATTTTCAAGTGTAACTGTAATGAATATGGTTTGATTAGTTTGAAAAACATTTTTTTCAAAAGTTAAGCTATTAATGTTTTTTTCTTCAAAAAGTAATCTTCCTGAAATGTCAAACGCTTCAATAGATTTGATATTTAAATTATTCGAAACAAATTTAGTAGCTTCATCTGTAGAAAAAACTATTAAAGAAGAATCATTAACCAAATTATCATCAGTTGATAATGATAAATCTTGGTAATGTAATTTAAACCTATTATTAAATGTTCCAGTTGTTGTTGTAAAAGTAAAAGTACTGGTTTTTAAATTATGAAATGTTCCGTTACTTGTATCTTCTAGGAAAATGCCCTTGTCATCAAAAAAAGTATCTGTATGATCAATTGCAATATCGTAACTTCCTGCTTGTGTTGTGTTTATTCCTAACGGAATCTGATCTGTTATTGTCCAAGGATATGCCCTTCCTTGTATTCCAAATCCAAGTGTAGATGGAGGAATTAATGAATAGAACTGTATAACTCCAGCTGTTGATGCTAGTGCGTCAGTTCCGAAATCATAGTTGTTTGTCGCATCTTCTTGATATCCTACAGCAATTTGTTTAAATGCTCCAAGTGAATTCGTTAGATTTAAGTGAATATAATAGTTTAGTGTTGTTGATTGGGTTTCTCTATAAAACTGATTATTATTTCCACTAACTCGCATTGCGTTTGTAAAGTTAATTGTTGTTGTTGTTCCAGCTGAAGCAAAAAATCCTTGACCAGCTGCTATGTATTGATCTGGAACTGCTCCACCCGAAATTGCTTGCGTACCTGTAGTTCTTGTTCTTACTGCGTAATCATCTGTAGTAAAAACATTTCCTGAAATGGCAGTATTATGTGTCCAGAAATATAAAGTACCAAGATTTGTATTGTCCATCATAGTTACAACATCAATAGCAGAAGGATAAGGGTTTGAAATGAAATTGTAATTTAATAGCACAGGATTAAATGCTTCAACATTAACAGGGATATTTCCATTATTTGGCACGCCATTGAATTCTCCGTTAAAGACTTGTGGTGTCATATTATAACTTGTTGGTGCTCCTATTGCATAGCCTACACCGTTTAACATTGTGCTTGAAGGAGAAATTTGCACCCAAGTATTTACTGCCGTGTTTGAGTTATAATTGTAGTGATCATCAATATCAGAATTAGGGGATAAAATATTCATAATCTGACCATTTACAGGTGTTCCCCAGTATGTGTATTCATAAAGTCTCATTGGAGCAGTATCTCTCCTGTAAGTTATATTCCCAGTATTAACTGCAGCTGCATTAACTTGTAATAAGCTCGCATTATTTTCAAAAATTAAACTTGCAGTAGCATTAATTGTAATGTCATTTTCAACAGTTAATGTGTGAGAAGAATTAAATGTAACAATTGAAGTCCCATTTACCGTTATTGATTTAGTAGTTAAATTTCCTGAAGAAGAATAATTTCCAGTAAAAATTGCATCTGTTGAGCTATTTGGCGTACCGTTATCCCAAGCTGCTCCATCCCAAGTGGTTGTTTGTGAAAATGCTATTTGTGCAAAAAAGCATAATACAATTAGTGTTGATTTGTAAAAGTAATTGTTTTTCATATTCTATTTTTTTTGCATTTTCTCTTTTTCTTTAAGAGTGTTTGACTTTGTTACACTTTCTTCAAAAGCCTTTGAGTTAGCCATTCTTGAAGTGTCTAAGGCTTTAATCATATCATCTTCGCCAATTTCTTTCGGAATAGCTTGTTTAATTATAATTTCATCCATTTGGATGTAGACTCCTCTTATTTCAGAGTTGATTTCGTCAATTAATGTAAATACTTTTTTTTGTGGTATTTCCTGTAAATGTAAAAAAGTATCTAATGAATTTATTTTTGTATTTAAAGTCACTAATCTACTTCTAACTTGAGGATTGTTAAATTTATCAGGTACAGTTAAATTCAAACTATCAGATTTTTGAGCGACATTTTCAATTTTCATTTGAAAAGCAAGTAATGTTGCTTTAGGCTTTTGCTCTAATTCTTTTTTAAACTGAATCCAATCATTCCATTCATTAAGAGTAGTTTGAATTTCTGTTCTAGCATTTGGGAAATTGAATGACCATTTTTTAGAAATTGCTAAAAAAACTTCTGTATTTTTTTGCTGTACTTTTGAAGAATTTGCATTTCGATTACTGTCGTCTGCGCAACTAATAAAAAGTACTGAACTTAAAAATAAAATTAAATATGTTTTCATTAAGTATAAATATAAGCAAAAATACAATTGTTTACCAGATTTTAATATGATTTCTTTAAAGTTAACATATTATAAATTTTGTTTAGCTTTTTTTTAAAATAATAACCCATACAAATTCTTATATTTGTACTTTAAATTTACTGAAAACAATGAATACAAAAATATTAATTATTGGTGCTTGTGGTCAAATAGGGACCGAATTAACAGCAAAGCTTAGATCTACATATGGTGTTGAAAATGTTGTAGCTTCAGATATCCGTAAATTAGAAAATGATGTTGTTAATAATGGTATTTTTGAAGTTATTAATGCGTTAGATTATAATCAAATTGAACATTTAATTGAACAATATGAAATTACGGATGTTTATTTAATGGCAGCACTACTTTCAGCAACTGCAGAGAAAAACCCTGCTTTTGCTTGGGATTTAAATATGAATTCTTTGTTTCATGTTTTAAATTTAGCTAAAGCGGGAAAAATTAAAAAGATTTTTTGGCCATCAAGTATTGCGGTTTTTGGGCCTACAACTCCTAGAGAAAATACTCCGCAATATACTGTTATGGAGCCTTCAACTGTTTATGGGATTTCTAAACAAGCCGGAGAGAGATGGTGCGAATATTATAATAAACAATACGGTGTTGATGTAAGAAGTATTCGTTACCCAGGTTTGATTAGTTGGGCAACAGAACCAGGAGGGGGAACTACAGATTATGCCGTAGATATTTATCATAAAGCAATTACTGAAGGAAGTTTTACTAGTTTTCTTTCTGAAAAAACGGCTTTGCCTATGATGTACATGGATGATGCAATTAAGGCAACTATTGGAATTATGAAAGCTTCTTCTGAGCAAATAAAAATACGCTCTTCATATAACTTGTCAGCAATGAGTTTTACTCCTGAGCAAATTACTGAAGAAATTAAAAAGTATTATCCTGATTTTACAATTGGTTATGCGCCAGACTTTCGTCAGAAAATTGCCGATAGTTGGCCTGCAAGTATTGATGATACTCTTGCAAGAGAAGATTGGAACTGGTCAAATGATTTTGATATTAAATCAATGACAGCAGAAATGTTTAAAAATTTAAAAAAACATATTTACAATTAAAATTATTTTTTTTGTAATTGATTTATAAAAGCATCTTCTATAGGTGCTTTTATTTTTATAATTTCATTTGTGTTTTCATTTGGGATTGTCATTGAAAGAACATAATGTTTTATTTTCCAAATTCCGTTTACTTGAACTAAAACTCCACTTCCTCTGCAAATTTTCATTTGTGTGTTTAATAGCTCGTCAAACCAGGCTGTTTTTTTGTCTTTTGAAAAATAGATATTTCTTTCAATTGCTTTGAAACTCCAAGCTTTTCCTTTATCGAAATATGGTTTAGCATAAATCATGAATTCTTGTTTGTTCCAATTTTCAGTTGCATCTGTTCCTATGAAGACTGATTCATCTGCCATTGCATTAAAGTAATTTTCAAAATTTGCTTCAGCAGCAGCTTTGTGCCAATTGTTTAATAGAATTTCAATTTTTTGATATGTATTGTTGTCTTTTTTTTGAGAAAAGCTATTGAATGATAATATTGTAATAAATAATAGAATTACTTTTTTCATAAATTGATTTTTCATAAATGTAATAAAATGAGTTAAATAAAAAAAGACCTTACATTGCTGTAAAGTCTTTTTGTGTATTAGCTCCCTCTCTTGGGCTCGAACCAAGGAGGGTTTACTTCTTAAAATCAGACCTTTAAAATAATTTATCCTTTTAGGGAGTCGAATTGTATGCCTTTTTGTTGTTATTATAAATTTATTTATAGTTGTTAAAGATAATTAAAAAATATTTTTATATATAGTTGTATTGAATTATTTGGTGTTGCTCCACAATTACATGAAGAAGGATTATTTGAAGTTGAAGATGAAATGGATGACTTCGTGGATTATGGTTTATGTGATTTAAGTTTTTTTAAGTAAAAATTAATTAAATAGGAAAATCCTAACTGTTGAGGTTAGGATTTTTTGTTTATGTTAAATTTAATTTCTCAAATAAAACTCTATTCCTTTCCTTAGAATCATTTAAGATTTTGTCAAAACTTAAAATCTCTACGTACATATTGTAATTGTCATTGAAAAAGAAATAACCATCACCACTTGGCAAAAGTTTATAACCGCTATCTTGAGCATAGCCTTTTAATTTTTTGGTTAAGTCACAAATTATATATGCATATACTGGAGTATTAGTTCTTATATCAAATTCTCTTTGGTCTTTGTCTTTTGCTTCACCTCCAATTATTTCTCTTGCATATCTTGTAACCTGCTGAATTGGATTCTCGTCATCTGAATAATCATCTCGCATTGGACGCTTAAATTCAATTAATACAATTGATTCATAGGGCTTATTGTCATTTGAGAATACAAAAGGTTTATTAAAAACTATCAAATCTGGTCTTTCATTAGACTGAGATTCAATTGGAGAAATTTTTCTGAATTTTTTATCTGACGCTAGATATTTGTGATAAGATAATTTTTCATCAATAATCCACAAATTATGGTCTTCGAATCCAATTTCATCTGATAATGTTTGTAAAGGAAAAATTAAACTATGAACTGCTTTCTCAGTTGCTCTTACCTTAAGGAATTTTTCTAACAATTCTAAAACCAACTTTCTATGTATAACATATTCAGATAATTTAGAATTACCTACTTCAATTATTTTTGCATAAGTTTCCTTATGCTTCTCGGTAAATTCCTCTTTGTCCTCTTCATTATCAATAAATTTTAATATTGTTCTAGCTTCTTTCTTTACATCTAATTCTAAAGATTGTTGAATTTTAAAAAGTTCTAATTCCATTTTTTCCTCACTAAGTGTTGATGGAATTTTCTTCAACTCATTTGATTTGTATTTTAATAATTGTTTATAACGTGGATGTTGAGACACAAAATCATAAACTTTCTCAAGTCTCGTTTTTGAAAGCTTACTTATTTGGTCTTCAAATTCTTTATAAATAAAATCTGTAATACTTTTTCTTAACTCTTCTTGAGTTAATTGGTCAGGGAATTGAATTTCTCCTTTTGTAAATGAAATTGTAGTTCTTTCATCATTCACATTTTCATCTAAATATTTTCCTTCAACATAAACAGCTATAGAAAAATATTTTCCTTCTTTATCTATTAAAAAATTATCCATTTCAGGAATGTCTATTGAAATTTTATCGAATATAACCTCTCGTGTATTTGCACAATAATGAATCTTATTGTCAACCTTGCTACTATAAAGCTTAACAAAGTTTAATTTAAACTCATTATTTCTAATTTTTGTTGAGGTACTTTTTACTTGACCTTTTGTGAAAAGTTTAAATAAATCATTTACAACTATTTTTTCTTCTAAATCATTTAAAACAATTAATGGACATTCTTTATTTAAGAAATAAACAAACGCATGTTCTATAATTTTTAGAGCAATATCTTCCGCTTTATTATTACACCATTTTTTATATTCTCCTTTTAAACCTTTTAATTTAACAATTGTATATCTTTCTTGAGTTCCATTTATATCTTCCAATATATGTTTCTCAATACCAAGCTTGGTTGGTTCAAAGTTAAACTTTCTTAATTTCCATTGTTCATTTTCAAAAAAACTACTTTCTATTTCAGCTTTATTAAAAGCTCTCAACCAAGTAAATCGACCAATTCCTTTACCGCCTTTTGAAAATTTATAAGTTGAATGCGCAAAATTAAAAGAATCGTAATTAGCTTCATTAAAGCCAATCCCATTATCTTTTACAATAAAATCTACAATATTTGGCAAATTCTCAGATTCTTCTAAATTTAATTTTTCTTGAGAGGAACGAACGATATCTATTTCGATTATTCCAGTTTTAATTTCTCTTTCTTCTATTGCATGAATTGAATTAACAATAGCCTCATAAAGAGGCAATAAAGTATTACTATATGCTAATTTTTTTTCATTTATTTTTCCTTTGATATCAATTTGCATATTATCGATTTATTTATTGTTAATCAATTTCAAAAATACAATATTCATTTTATAAATCACATATATAAACTCATTATCCAACCACACCAGCAACTTATACCAAACGAAATAGATATTGCGTTCTAAGAGGCTTTAAATGTGTTGTGGTTTGGTGTTTATGATTTAAGAATTGGATTTAGTATTTGTTTTGTTGGATTAAAAAAGGCGAACCGTTTTAATTGCTCGCCTGTGTTTCATTATTTTTTATTGGTTTTTAACTTGTTGATATTTTATTATAAATATATATTTAACATTCACTTATTTTAGTCTTCTTCAAAAAGAATATTAAAATTATTGTTTAAATATTCTTCAGAGCTTAAAAATTTTTCAGATTCTCCAAATCTTTCTTTTATAGCTCCAAAAGCTCTTTTATATCCCAGCTCATACGATTTAAGAAGATAATAGTTGGCGTAAATATTATTAATTTTATTTTCTTTTGTAATAACATCAGACATTAATAAAGAATAATTAGTATAGAATGCATAATTATATTTATAGGCATTTGCCATATACATTGAATAATATAAAAATTCTTTTTTATGCCCGCTATTATAATATATTTCTTTTAAACTGTCAAACGCAATAGAGTCACCTTCCTTTTCGATTTTTCGAATAAGTTTTTTTACTTTATTTTCATTCAAATAAAGTTTAGAATACATCTTATGTGTACTTGTTTCTGACGAAGTAGGTATTTTCTTGTTACTATCTTTATTATTACAAGAACAAAAACTTATAATAAATAAACCAAAAATTATTTTTTTCATTGTTTATTTTTTAAATATTCAGTATATAATTGTTTATTAATTATAACGCCATTTTTCATCGTTACAATATATCCTTTTCTATCATATGTAGCATTGTCTTTTTTATCATAACCCGTACTAAAGCCTACCCCAACAATAGATGGAGTTTTGTCACTATTTTTCCCATATAAAACAAATCCTTCAAACCCTATTATAGTCGCATTTGGATGGGCTAATGAAATTCTTTTAGCTAAAGAAAATGTGTTTTCACCATCTTCCGTTGCTGAATTACATGAATTAAGCGTTAATGTAAATGCTAATTTTTTATTTTTTGCATATTTTTTATATGCAGGACTTAATCTTGACATCATTTCGTCAAAATCACTTGCATTCTCTGCGCTAGGGCCGTCCCAGTTTTCGTTATGATTATTTATATAACCAATCCCTCCATGACCAAAAATTGAAAAAATACCATCTCCCACAGAATAATTTTCAGGCTTGTTAGCCTCGTCAAAGACATCATTAAAAGGCTTTTGTTTCTTATCAACTTTTGTTGAAGTAAAAACATTTACTGGAGGTTCATCAGCATTGTTTTTAGAGCTTGATTCTTTATTCCTATACGAATCAGACCAATGCCCCCCATTTTCATTCATGAACTTGCTCTTAAAGAAAGATTCAGCCTCCATACCGTCTGGGTCAATAAAAATTACAGGATTATCCAGTGCATAAGTATAAGGAGAAAATCGTCTTGAAGATTCAGCAAGCGGGTCAATGTTCATCCATCTACCTAAAGCAGGGTCATAATTCCTTGCACCGTAATCGTACATGTTAAGCCCTAACTCATCTTGCAGTTCTTTACCGTTGTATTTATACTTGTAGCTAGGTTCAACAACTAATGGCGGCATAAATCTTAGTTTAGTGCCTCCTGAAGAATTTTTTGAATATAGTAATACATCTGAATTATAATTTGTATGCTTTAATCCAAATGGATAATAATGATTTTCTTCTATTATTTTTATTTCATTAGTTGAAGGGTCAATACCATAACTTAATCTTATATTACCTAAATGATCTGTGTAGTTAAATACATAATCATAAGATCTTGTATAGCTTACAGAAGCAGGTCTACAAGTTATGCAAGTTACTTCAACAAGTGCAGCATTTACATAACCTTCTGCATGTGGGAAGAATTGTAATTCAGAATCCTTGTATTGAAAACCTCCACTCATATAAGTTGTAATATTATCATCGGCACTTATAAAATCTTCAACATGTTTGGTTATTTTTTGTCCTGCTGAATTATAAAGGTAAGTGATTTTTCCATTTGTTCCAAACAGTATTTCTACAGGTAAGTTTAAGTGATTTATGTGAAGTTTAAAAGCGCTAATAAACAGTAGTAAAATAAAAAAAGACCTTACATTGCTGTAAAGTCTTTTTGTGTATTAGCTCCCTCTCTTGGGCTCGAACCAAGGACCCTCTGATTAACAGTCAGATGCTCTAACCAACTGAGCTAAGAAGGAATAACCAATATTTTGCATTTTGAGATATAAAAAGCCACTTGAAAAGCGGCTTTTTTTAGCTCCCTCTCTTGGGCTCGAACCAAGGACCCTCTGATTAACAGTCAGATGCTCTAACCAACTGAGCTAAGAAGGAAGGTGTGTTACCTTTAATGCGGTGCAAATATAAGCTGATAATTTATTTTTACAAACAAAAAGTAAAAAAATATTAGAAAAATTTATCTGCAACTAGTTGATAGATGTCTTTTCCGAAGGTTAAGGCCATTAAAGTCAGTAAGATAATCATTCCAAAAGTCTGTACTCTTTCTGCTGCTTTTATGCTTAATGTTTTCCCTGTAATCATTTCTACAATAGTAAATAATGCATGTCCACCATCTAAACCAGGTATTGGTAAAAGATTCATGAACGCTAAACCTATTGAGAATAGTGCTGTAAAGTTCCAGATAAATTCCCAGTTCCATGTGTCTGGTAATCGTCTTGCGATTCCAACTGGACTTTGAACTTGCTTGTATGCTTCTGTTTTTGGACTTAAAATTAATTTAAACTGTTTTACGTTGTAAGCTAGTAATTGCCATGATTCTTTAACTGCAGCAGGAATTGCTTCGCCAATGCTTAATTTATTAATAACTTGATAATCATCTTTATTTATGCTGTTTTGAAAGAATCCTAATTTTCCGTCTTTATCGACAAGTGTTTTGATTTCAACAATTGCATTATTTCTGTTTACGTCTAATGAAACAGAATCATTTTTATGCTTAGATAATTCAGCTCCTAATTCATCAAAATATGTAATTTTAGTTCCATTAATTCCTACGATGTTATCTCCTTTTTGTAATCCAGCTTTTTCAGCTAAGCTGTTTTTTGTAATAGAATCTATAGAAACATTAGTTAACCTTGCATGAACGAAATCTTTTCCTTCGGTAGAGATTATTTTTCCTTTTTGTTCATCAGTCAACGAAATATTTATTTTTTCTCCGTTTCTTTCTAGCTCAATTTTTTCACTTAAAAGAATATCAATAATCAACCAATTAAATTTCGGTTGAAATTTTCCGTCAACTGAAATGATTTTATCTCCGTCTTTAAAACCTACACTTTTTCCAACTTCCCCAAAAGCCAATCCGTTTTTTTGAACTACTTCTGATGAAATATATTTTTGCCCTACTGTTGCAAACATTGTGGTGTAAATAAACCAAGCTAGTAATATATTTACAATAATTCCACCAAGCATAATAATTAAACGTTGCCATGCTGGTTTAGAACGAAATTCCCAAGGCTGAGGTTCTGTGTTCATTTGATCGGTATCCATGCTTTCATCAATCATCCCTGAAAGTTTCACATAACCACCTAAAGGTAACCATCCAATTCCCCATTCTGTTTCTCCTATTTTTTTCTTTATTAATGAAAACCCAGCATCCATAAAAAGATAGAATTTTTCAACTCTAACTTTAAACATTTTTGCGGTAATGTAGTGGCCAAATTCATGAAGAATAACTAATACTGAAAGTATAAATAATATTTGTGCTAATTGAATCATTTTATATGTCTGCTTTTATTTAAAAAGCAAAAGTAAGGTTTTCACCTTACTTTTTACTATTATTTTATATAGGAACTATTTTTTTATAAAATTTTTATGAATTACCCCTTGGTTGGTTGTGATTTTTACGAAATGTACTCCGTTATTTAGTTGGCTAACAGAAAAGTCAGTTGTGTTCTTTGTGAGCGTTAATTGGCCTATTGCGTTGTAGAATTCTACTTCTTTTAATTCAATAGAGTTTGGTAGTTTTATGTGTAATTCGTTATCGCTAGGGTTAGGATAAAGTACTACTGAGTTTTCTAATTCAAATTGTTCGTTTGATAAAGTTGCTGTATTGTTTCTTGAAATAATATCCTTATTTGGGTCAAATTCTACGTTTGTAACTTGAAAAGGAACGTTAACGATAAATTCTTGATTATTTGTTGTGTTGTCTAATATGAAATCTTGTGTTTGACCGCCAGAGCCAGATAAACGAACTGTAATTGGCATTTCAAAATAACTTACAGATGCATGAGATTGTGTTTGATTTACTAAAATTCGTGCTTGGCCCGCACCCCAATTTTGGCCTGTAATTGTATAAGTTGGGTAACCTTCATTATATACCCAATCATTAAAAAATTCTGTAAAATCTAATCCAGAAGCCATTTCTAAATGGTTCTGAAATTGAGGTGTTACAGCATATTGATAGGCTAAAGCGGGATCAGCTAAGTAATTTTTTAAAGCTTGGAAAAAATTAGTATCTCCCATTTTATATCGAATCATGTTTGTTACCATAGACCCTTTGTTGTATGTTATTCTACTGCTAAAAATAGTGTTAATGTTTTGTATTTGGGCATCTGTTAGATATAGATTTCCACCAGTTTGAGATGTAATACTGTTTATTTTACTGTTTTTCCAATTTACAAAAGAAGTTGCTCCGTCTAGGTTTTCTACAACTATACCCGCCATGTACTCTGTAATTCCTTCATTTAGCCAAATGTCTTTCCATGTGCCACATGTAATTTGGTCTCCAAACCATTGATGTGCTAGTTCATGAGCAATTAAACTTCTAGACCAGCCTCCCATAAAAGAAACCGTTGTATGTTCCATTCCTCCTCCCCAGCCAAACTGAGCATGGCCATATTTTTCATTTCTAAAAGGATAATCTCCAATTAAACTTTCAAATAGATTCATGATGGTTGGTGTTACCGCTAAACTTGCTTGAGTTGATGTTGCGGTTTCTGGGTAAATATAATTTACAATTGGAAAAAATGGGCTTGCTACGGTTCCAAGGCCAGCTTGTTGATTATATATTTGATAGTTTGTAGATGCAATTGCTATCAAGTAGGCAGGAATTGGATATCCATGATGAAAATGAGTTGTTTTTGTTCCGTCTCCATTATCTACTATCGATTGTTCTATTCCATTTGAAACACTAACATATGCAGATGGAGAAGTAATATAAACATCAATGCTTGCTATTTTATCACTCAAGTCTTGTTTGCAAGGCCACCAATCTCTTGCTCCATAAGGTTCCGAAAGTGTCCACATAACGGGTACTCCATTGTGGTATTCGTTTGCAGCAAAAGCGCTAAACCCGCTTTGAGGAGGAGCTCCAGAATATATTATTTTAACTGTTTGACTACTATTGGTTGTTAACGTAGCTGGAAGAGTAATAATAATTTCATTATTAACGCTTCTTGAGTAACTTACTGGGATTGAGTTTATAGTAACACTACTAGCTGTTAGTTCATTAGCCATGTCAAATGTAACAGTATTCATATCTGTTAAGGCAGTAAATGTAGTTGTAACTTCTCCATTTATAAAATATACAGCAGGGTCAACAGTGAATCTTAATTCATGATAAGTCACATCATAATCTTGAGTATTTGTATTTGCTCTAAAGTTAATTGTTGAAGAAGCAGATTTCATTTCGGCTTCAATCATTCTATTGAAATCTTCATTTTCAGTTTGTGAATAACTAAATAAAGTACTGATTAACAATAGGTTTAAGAGTAGGTTTTTCATTGGGTAAATAAATTTTAGCTAATGTAATAAAAATAAATTTATTTTTAAATTTTAGTTTTTCTAATCGTTGGCTGTAATATTATACAAATTGTTTAAATTTGTTCCTTAAATTTTATATCATGTTACAAATAGCTTACATTAGAGAAAACAAGGAAGATGTAATTAAACGTTTAGAAAAAAGAAACATGAACGCTCAAGGACAAGTTGAGTTAGTAATAAACTTAGATGAAAAAAGACGTTCGCTTCAAGCAGAATTAGATAATACACTTGCAGAATCTAATAAGCTGTCCAAAGATATTGGTGCTATAATGAAAAGTGGAGAGAAAGCTAAAGCTGAAATTTTAAAAGAAAAATCAACTCAATTTAGGGAGAAAGGAAGAGAGTTGACAGATGCTTTAAATGAAGTTGCAGCCGAATTACAAGAGGAGTTGTATAAATTACCAAACTTGCCAGCTGATATTGTTCCTGAAGGAAAAACTCCAGAAGAAAATTTAAATGTTTATGAAGAAGGTGAAGTGCCTAAGTTGCACGAAGGAGCTCTACCTCATTGGGATTTAATTAAAAAATACGACATCATTGATTTTGAATTAGGGACAAAAATTACTGCGCCTGGTTTTCCAGTTTATAAAGGGAAGGGTGCTAAATTGCAACGTGCTTTAATTTCTTATTTTTTGGATAAAAACACAGATGCTGGTTATACAGAAATGCAAGTGCCTCATTTAGTTAATGAAGCTTCAGCATATGGAACAGGACAATTACCAGATAAAGAAGGGCAAATGTATCATGATGCTAAAGATGATTTGTATTTAATCCCAACAGCCGAAGTTCCGGTAACGAATATTTTTAGAGATGTTCTTTTGCAAGAAAATGAATTACCAATAATTTATACAGGTTATACACCATGTTTTAGAAGAGAAGCGGGTTCTTGGGGAGCACATGTTCGTGGTTTAAATCGTTTACACCAATTTGATAAAGTTGAAATTGTACGTGTTGAACATCCAGATAAGTCTTATGATGCTCTAGATGGAATGGTAGAGCATGTAAAGAAAATTTTACAGGAATTAAAGTTGCCATTTAGAATTTTGCGTTTATGTGGAGGAGATATGGGCTTTACGTCTTCATTAACGTATGATTTTGAAGTATATTCTACAGCGCAAGATCGTTGGTTGGAAATCAGTTCGGTTTCAAATTTTGAAACTTTTCAAGCTAATAGATTGAAATTGCGTTTCAAAGATAAAGATGGTAAAAACCAATTGGCTCATACATTAAACGGTAGTTCATTGGCTTTACCAAGAGTTTTAGCTGGAATTTTAGAAAATTATCAAACACCAGATGGAATTGTTATTCCAGAGGTATTACGTAAGTACACTGGTTTTGATATCATAAATTAATCACGCGCAAATAGCAATAATGTACTAAATTGACACAAAATGTGTTACTTTAGTACATTGTTTGTTTTTAATAAGTATGAAATTTAATCTCATTAAAATATTTTTTTTGTTTTCGTTTTTTGCTTTTGCTCAAAACGAACAATTGGCATTAGATTATTTTGAGAAAGGTGAATTTGAAAAGGCGGTTACAATGCTTGAAAGTATTTCTAGTAAGCAACCTGCAAATACCTATTATTTTGAGCGATTAATAACGTGTTACCAACAGTTGCAACAGTATGAAAAAGCTGAAAATGCAATTGAGGATAGAAATAAAAAATACCGTCAGCCGGTTTTATATGTCGAGCTAGGCTATAATTTTCAATTGCAAAAAAACACTTCAAAAGCAGAAAAACAATACAATCTAGCTTTAGACGAAGTTAAAAAAGAGCCTAACTACGCTTATCAAATTGGAAACTCTTTTGAAAAAAAAGTGCTATTAGACTGGGCTTTAAAAGTATATGAAATTGCTCAAAAAGGTAATCCAAACTTAAATTTTGATTACCAAATTGCCTTAATTGAAGGACAAAAAGGAAATGTAGAAGGAATGACTGATAAGTTATTGCAATTTTCATTTGAAAAACCAGACAATACAAGTTTAGTTCAAAATTATTTATCTCGTTTTATATCAGAAGATGCAAACGGAACCTTTACAGCTTATTTAAAAAAAGCATTACTCACAAAAACACAAAAAACTCCAGATAATTATTGGAATCAGTTTTTGAGTTGGTTGTATGTTCAGCAAAAAGAATTTGGAAAAGCATTTATTCAAGAAAGAGCAATATATAAACGTAATCCAGAAAGTTTTTACAATATTGTTGCGCTTGCTCAATTGGCAATTGGTGATAAGCAAAATGAAGATGCAGCTATTATTTTGCAATTTGTTTTAGAAAATACTCAAAATGTTGGTTTGCAAATGCAAGCACATCATTTTTTAATGCAAATGAAAATTGAATCTGTAAATCCTGCTGAATATGAAGTTATTCAAAACGAGTTAAATTTATTACTAAAAAAATATGGCATAAGTCCTTATAGCTTAAACTTGCAAGTTTTAACAGCTCACTTTGATGCTTTTTATAGAAAGCAACCTAAAGAAGCAATTCAATTATTAAATAATGCTTTAAAGTTGCCTTTAAATGCTAGAGAAGAAGCTCTTGTTAAAATGGAATTGGCGGATATTATGGTTTTTGACGAGAAATTCAATCAAGCGATACTGTATTATGCTCAAGTAGAAGAAAACTTAAAAAATGATGAGTTAGCGCACGAAGCAAGTATGAAAATGGCTAAAGCAAATTACTATAAAAATGATTTTGATTGGACATTTCAACAAGTTAAAGTCTTGAAACAATCGTCAAGTTTATTAATTGCAAATGATGCTATTGCTTTGTTTTTGCTTATTTCAGATAATTCTCAAGACAGTACTCGAACTGCACTTACAGCATATGCTAAAGCTGATTTTCTTTTGTATCAAAAGAAAAAAGACGAAGCTTTAAATGGTTTTTTAAGTATTTTAGAAAAATTTAAAGGCGATAATATTGAAGATGAAGCGTTGTTGAAAGTTGGACAAATTCTTGAAGAGAAAAAAGATTATCTAAAGGCTTTAAAATATTATAAAAACATTATTGAAAACCATAAAGAAAGTGTTTTCATGGACGAAGCTTTGTTTTATTCTGCGGAAATTTTCAATAAAAATTTAAACGATGCTGTACAAGCAAAACCTTTGTATGAAAAGGTGATTTTTGAACATCCAGATAGTATATTTTACACAGAAGCACAATTACAATATAGAAAACTAAGAGGAGATAATTCCTTGTAATCAATTTAAAATATAAATAATGATAATATATAATGTTACTATAAACATCGACGAAAGTATACATGAGAAATGGTTAGTATGGATGCAAGAAAAGCACATTAACGATGTTTTAAAAACCGGATTATTTACAAAAGCAAAATTAGTTAAGGTTTTAGTAGAAGAAGAAATGGGAGGAACAACCTATGCGGTTCAGTACTTTACAGATTCTAAAGAAAACCTTGAAAATTATTATAAAAATCATGCACCAAGACTTAGAGAAGAAGGACTATCTTTGTTTGGAGATAAAATGTTAGCTTTTAGAACAGAATTGGAAGTTTTTAGCGAACATTTTCATTCAGATAATTAATTTCAAAAAGACAAACAATGTCAGTAAAAGCAAAAAAACACTTAGGCCAACATTTTCTAACAGATGAAAGTATTGCCGAAAAAATTGCCGATTCAATTTCACTAGATAATTATTCTAAAGTTTTAGAAATTGGACCTGGAATGGGTGTGCTTACTAAATATTTATTAGAAAAACCTACAGATACTTTTGTAATTGAAATTGATACCGAATCTGTTGAATATTTAGAACAAAATTATTCAAAATTAAAGGGTAAAATTATATCTAAAGATTTTTTAAAGTACAATTTAAATGAAGTTTTTAATGGAGAATCATTTGCAATCATTGGAAACTTTCCATATAATATTTCTACACAAATTGTTTTTAAAGCTTTGGAAATGAGAAATCAAGTGCCAGAATTTGCTGGAATGTTTCAAAAAGAAGTAGCGCAACGTATTTGTGAGAAAAAAGGAAGTAAAGTCTACGGAATTTTATCTGTTTTGACACAAGCGTTTTACGAAGCAGAATATTTATTTACGGTTCCACCAGATGTTTTTGATCCACCACCAAAAGTAGATTCGGGAGTTTTACGATTAAAAAGAAAAGAAGATTTTAGTTTGCCTTGCGACGAAAAATTATTTTTTAGGGTGGTAAAAACAGCTTTTCAACAAAGACGAAAAACATTAAGAAATAGTTTAAAAACCTTTGATTTTTCGGATAGTTTAAAAGAAGACATTATCTTTGATCTTCGACCAGAGCAACTTTCTGTTGAAAGTTTTATTGAATTAACACAAAAAATAGAAGCCGATGGAGTTTAAAATCAGCAAAGAATTTATTGCTCAAATAGAGCAACTTATTAGTGAAAATAAAGAACAAGAACTACAAAGTTTACTTCTTGACGTTCACTTTGCTGATATTGCCGAAATTATGGACGAGCTTGATAGTCATGAAGCGAGTTATATTTTCAATGCGTTAGATTCTGAAATAACTGCTGAAATTCTATTAGAATTAGACGAAGATGTTCGTGAAAAAATTCTTAAAAAACTTTCACCAAAAGAAATTGCTGAAGAGCTTGACGAATTAAGTACTGATGATGCTGCCGATATTATTGCCGAACTTCCCCAAGAAAGAAAGCAACAAGTAATTTCTGAATTAGAAGATGTAGAACATGCCAAAGATATTGTTGATCTTCTTCGTTATGATGAAGACTCTGCGGGTGGTTTAATGGCAAAAGAGTTAGTTAGAGTTAATGAAAACTGGAACGTGCTTACTTGTGTTAAAGAAATGCGCGCTCAAGCTGAAAATGTAACCAGAGTTCATTCTATTTATGTGGTTGATGATGAAAATAGACTAAAAGGAAGACTTTCTCTTAAAGATTTATTGACGACTTCTACAAAAACCATGATTAGTGATGTTTATATTCCTAAAGTAGATTATGTAAGAGTTGATACTGAAAATGTTGAAGTTGCCCGAATTATGCAAAAATATGATTTGGAAGCCATTCCTGTTGTAGATGAATTAGGAAGATTAGTAGGTAGAATTACAATTGATGATATTGTTGATGTAATTAAAGAAGAAGCAGACAAAGATTATCAATTAGCCGCTGGTATTTCGCATGATGTTGAAGCAGATGATAGTATTCTCGAATTAACAAAAGCGCGTTTGCCATGGTTAGTTTTGGCTCTTTTTGGAGGCTTTATATCTGTAAAATTACTTGGACTATTTGATGGAGCAATGAAAGAACATGCAGAACTATTCTTTTTTACGCCACTTATTGCTGCAATGGCAGGTAATGTTGGAGTGCAATCTTCTGCAATTATAGTTCAAGGTTTAGCTAATGATACACTTTCGGGTTCTTTATGGACTCGATTATTAAAAGAATTTTCATTAAGTTTGTTTAACGGATTAATATTAAGTTTCATTTTGTTTTTAGGATGTTACTTTTTGTTAGACGAAGCTCTTCCGTTAGCATTAACTGTTACAGCAGCATTATTGTCGGTAATTGTAACCGCATCTTTTCTTGGAACTTTTATTCCAATAACTTTAAATAAATACGGTATCGACCCTGCACTTGCAACTGGGCCATTTATAACTACAAGTAACGATATTTGCGGAATTCTAATTTATTTTTCAATAGCTAAGGCTATTTTAGGATTTTAAATAAAAAAAACCGAAACATAAGTTCCGGTTTTATATTTTTTCGATTAGAAAAAATTACTGCTATTAACCTAGGTAAAGATACATTGAACAAGTAGTTTTTAGGTGTATTAAAAATGTAATTTTTGTTAATTTTTTTTTCGTTTAGTTAACTTAAATTTATCAGTATATTTATATTATTAATAATAAAAGTATGATTTCAAAATCAATTAAAATCCTTCACATAGACAGCAATAGTCCATTGTTGTTAGATCAATTGCAAAAACTTGGCTTTCATAACGAAGAAGACTTTACTTCTTCAAAAGAAGAAATTGAAAATAAAATTCATAAGTATAACGGAATAGTTATTCGAAGTCGATTTAAAATAGATAAAACGTTTATTGATAAAGCAATGAATCTTCAGTTTATTGCTAGAGTAGGAGCTGGTTTAGAAAGTATTGATTGTGAATATGCTGAAAGTAAAAATATTCAACTTATTGCTGCTCCAGAAGGAAACAGAAATGCTGTTGGTGAACATGCTTTAGGAATGATTTTGTCACTATTTAATAATCTAAACAAAGCAAATACCGAAGTTAAAAACGGGCAATGGAATCGAGAAACTAATCGTGGACATGAATTAGATGGTAAAACGGTTGGTATCATCGGTTACGGAAATATGGGAAAAGCTTTTGCGAAAAAACTGCGCGGTTTTGATGTAAATGTTTTGTGTTATGATATTAAAAACGCTGTTGGTGATGCTAATGCAAAGCAAGTTTCTCTAGAAGAATTACAAGAAAAAACAGATGTTTTAAGTTTACATATTCCATGGACGCCTGAAACGGATAAATTAATCAATTCTAATTTTATTTCGGCTTTCAAAAAACCTATTTGGTTGATTAATACTGCAAGAGGTAAAAGTGTTGTCACTTCTGATTTAGTAAAAGCTTTAAAATCAGGTAAAATACTTGGAGCTGGATTAGATGTTTTGGAATATGAAAAACTTTCATTTGAAAATTTATTTGATGAAGAAAGTAAAAACGAAAGTTTTGAATATTTGCGTAAAGCGGAAAATGTTTTGTTAACACCACATATTGGCGGTTGGACATATGAAAGCCATGAAAAATTAGCGCAAACAATTGTAGATAAAATAAAAGCTTTTTATGTAAAAGAGGAAGTTTTAGATGTTGTTGAAAAACGCGTAACTGGCTTAGGAGGATTCTTCTTTAAAACCGAAAATCCAACAGAATTAAGAAATTGGTACAAAAAGCACTTGGGTTTAAATACCGATGATTATGGTTGTACTTTTTGGTGGAAAAATGAAAATGGAGACGATTGTTCTACGCAATGGAGTCCTTTTAAAGAGGATACGAATTACTTCGAACCATCAAAAAAAGAGTTTATGCAAAATTTTAGAGTCGCTGATTTAGAAGGGCTTTTAAAAAAATTATCTGAAGAAAATGTAACAATTATAGGTGAAATGGAGACTTATGATTATGGTAAGTTTGGTTGGATTTTAGATGTAGAAGGAAATAAAATTGAACTTTGGGAACCAATAGACAGTATATTTAAAAACTAAAAATAATATAGTATGGAAATGACAAAACCTAGTGAAGATTGGAACAGGCCTCAAAATAACATTCCTTATTTTAAAGTAGATCCGCTAGTTGTGTTAATACTTGGAATAATTACTTGTGGACTGTATTTAATTTATTGGAACCTTAAAATGGCTGAAGTTTTAAATGCGGTTAATGAGAAAGAAGTTATTTCACCAACTATTGCAATTGTAACAGGTTGTTGTGGTTTAAGTATGTTTTTTTATTGGCTTGTAGGTAGAGACGGACTTCCAAAAGTATATCAATTAACAGGTCAGCCAAATAAGGATGATTCTATGATGCTTTTAATTTTAGGATTCTTTTTTCCTATGATTACAGCTATGATTGTTCAATCGGAAGTTAATAAATTATACAATTAATACGTTTCAAAAAAATAGAATTATAGGAATAATTAGTGCAATTTGCGTGCTGATTATTCCTTTTTTAATTTATTATAATGATTCAAGTAATTTAGAAAACGAACAGTCTTTTTGCCCTTTTAAAATGGCTACTGGCTTTCCTTGTCCTGGTTGTGGAATTACAAAATCTATGGTCTTTTTTTATGATGGTAATATTTATAAAAGTTTATATTATCATTTGTTTGGACCTTTTGTAGTTATAGTTTGTTTTTTTTTATTGGTAAAATTTTCAATCGAATTTTTCAAGAACAAAGAACTTTTTACTATTTCTTATCAAAACAAAAAAAATATGGCTTACATTATTGCAGCCATACTTATTTTATATCATTTTGTTAGATTGATTTATTTTGTTTCAACAAATGAATATGCTGATATTTTAAAAGAATCGATTTGGATGTAACTATCCTTTATCTTTTTTCTCTAATTCAGCCTGAAATTCTTCCATAACAGGTTTCATGGTGCTTTCTGGGATGTCAGATATTTTAATATACATTAATCCATCTACGGCATTATTAAATAAAGGATCTACATTAAAAGCAACAACTCTTGCATTTTGCTTAATATACTTTTTAATTAAAACAGGAAGTCTTAGGTTTCCAGGTTCAACTTCATCAATTATTTTATCAAATTTATTTAAGTCAGATTCAGTTTCATTGAATACGAAATCTTTATCCGCATCTTTTAATTGAACTTTAAACTCTTTTTTAGGATGAACATATTGCGCTATATAAGGGTCGTAATAATGAGATTTCATAAATTCAATCATAAGTGATTTTGAAAACTCAGAAAACTGATTACTAATGCTTACACCGCCAATTAAAAATTTATGTTCTGGGTAACGCAATGTGGTATGAACAATACCTTTCCATAAGAGGAATAATGGCATTGGTTTTTGTTGGTATTCACTAATGATAAAAGCTCTCCCCATTTCAATAGATTTGCTCATCATGTCAAAAAGTTCAGGCTCAAACCTAAACAATTCTTGTAAATAAAACCCGTTAATTCCATGAGATGCATATATATGAGAACCAAGTCCCATTCTATAAGCTCCAGCTATTTGCTGCGCATCTTCATCCCATAAAAACATGTGATGGTAATATTTGTCAAATTTATCTAAGTCTAAAGATTCATTAGTACCTTCTCCAACTTCTCTAAACGTAATTTCGCGTAAACGCCCAATCTCGTGTAAAATATTTGGAATTTTATCTGCAGTAACTAAGTACACTTCATAGTTTTTACTTTGTAATAAGCGACAATCCGTTTCTTTAAGTAATGCAACTTCTTCTAAAATATTTTCATGATTAGCAGATTTTGCAATTTGCTTTGGAGTCTTAGTTGTTTTTAATAACGAAAAAGTTCTAAATTTTGACTCTTCTTCATATGCATTTGAAAGCATGTAGGTTTTTTTACGAAGAAAATCGCCATATTCAGTAATATTTTCTATTTCGTTTTGTTCATTTACCGATATAGGCTTTCCTATTCGAACTTTAATTACTCTGTCTTTTTGTGTGAGTAATTCACTAGGTAATTTAGCTGTTCTTAAAGTTTCATTCAAATTGGATAAAAAGTAAAAAAGTTTACTGTTTTTTGCATGAAAATAAATTGGAACAACTGGTACTTTTGCTTTTTTAATGATTTTAATTGCGCCTTCTTCCCACGGTTTGTCAACTACTAACTTTCCGTCTTTATAGGTAGAAACTTCTCCAGCAGGAAACATTCCTAATGGTTTTCCGTCGCTTAAATGTCTTAGTGTTTCTTTAATTCCTACAACGCTAGATTTTGCGTCCTTATGATTTTCAAAAGGATTTACGGGCATAATGTAGGGCTTCATAGGCTCTATTCTATGTAATAAGAAATTGGCAATGATTTTAAAATCAGGCTCTTGTTCTAACATTAATTTTAAAAGCAAAATACCATCAATACCACCTAGCGGATGATTTGAAACGGTAATGTATGCTCCGTCTTTAGGCAATCTTTTTAAATCCTCTTCTGGAATTTCAAATTTTATTTGAAACTCATCAAGTATAGCATTTAAAAACTCAATGTCTTTTAAATGCTTATTTCTATTGTATATTTTATTAAGAGTAGAAATCTTTAAAACCTTCATCAGTAGCCAACCCGAAAAAGTTCCAAAAATCCCATATTTATCTGTATTTATAGCTTTTGCTACTTCTTTGGCAGTAACTAATCCCATTTAATTTAGTTTAATCAAAACAAAGATAATAATTAAAGTAAAAAAATAGTTTTAAAATTGATATTTAAGAGATAAGAGATAATATTTTGGAACTAAATTTATTGTTTTTTGATAAAAAGTAAAGTTGTCTACAGTTTGAATGATAAAAACATTTTCATCATTTAAATTATTTGCTATAACTTTTAACGTTAAATTAGAATTATTTGGATTAAATGATGCAATTAAGTTTAAAAAGTGATATTTTTCGTTATTAATAACATATAAACTATTCTTTATTTCAAATACAAAATTTTTGATTTCATCATAATTTAAGTTAATAAAATATTCTTTAAAATTATTCTTATTTGAAGTGTTTTGAAATGAAGATTTATTCAACATATAACTAAACCCAAAGTCAAAATTTGGAAATTTTTCAAATATTGTCGAATTACTTATTTTAAAACTTGAAGAATAATTTTTGTAATTAATAGGCGATTCATTGGAAAGTTGTAAAGGAACTGTAGACCAATTATTATAGTTTTCAATTTTTGAAACTAAATTTATTGGTTTGATATATTTAGTTAATATAAAAGATAAATTATATGAATTGTATTTACCCAATATAATATTTTCATTAAATAACAAATCATTATTTATGGTTGTTTTGTAGCTATATAATTTGTTTGTTCTTTTTAGTTCAGTGTTAATGTCTATCGAAAAATTTCTTTTGTCAAGGTCTAAATGATAATTTAGTAAGAGAGTGTTACTTGTTATGGCTTCAATGTTTTTTGAACCTTTGTTAAAACTTCTATAATCTATTAAATTATTTTGTTGATTTATTAAGTAGTTTTCGGGTAATTTTTTATTTATGATATAACTTAAATTAAAACTACCTTTTTTAGGTGTTTTATAATGTAAATTATTCTGAAAACTATACAGGAAAAAATTTGAAGAATTCAAATTTGTAAAATTTGAATTTAAAACTGAATTGAATTTCAAGTTTTTTAATAATTTTATTTTAGTGACTTGATTAAAAGAGATGATTGTTTTATTAAATTCTGCTATATTACTTTGTAAACTTTCATTTTCTAAGGTATTTATTTTAGAATTACTAATTTCTTCTTCAAAATGAAATTGTATAGTAGATGAACTTTCAAATATGGTTTTTTTGTATAAATAGCTAGATTTTATTCCGCTATAAAATAAATTGTTTTTTACTCTTTGAATAATGGTTTTGTTACTATCTACTATGAAATATTCATTAAGTTTTTCTGAAAACACTTTATTTTTCTCATTTAACGAATTTAGACCAATATAGATATAATTTTGAAGCAGTTTGTTAAAGCCAATTTTGTAAGTATTTTCTAAATGATTAACTATGAAATTATCAGTTTGATTAATATTCTCTATGTTTTCATTAGTGTTAAAAGTAACACTGTTTTTTAATTCAGTAGGAGAAAAATTAAATTTTAGATAATTTGTAAAATAACTATTATCACTAGATAAATATTTTACTTCAATTTCTCCAAAGCTGTTTTTGTAATCCTTGTTAAATGAAGATTGCTCGGAGTTTTCAATAGTTTCATTAGGTAAAGTGTAATTTAAAATTTGATTCTGATTTTGCAATTGAGAATCATTAAAATAATTAATACTTGTTCTTATTATAGTTTTATTGCTAATTTTTGAAGTGAAACTTAATGAATTTAATAAACCTTTATTAAAATTAATTTGTGAGGTTTGAAAAAATGAATTTTCAAACAAATTTGTATTCAATACTTTATTAGATTTTAATTCAATTTTTTCATTCATACTAAAATCCATTTGACCAAAATTACCATCTAATAAATCACTAGTATTTGAGCCTAAATTGCTGTAATCTAAAAAATAAAAACCTTTTATTTTCTTTCTTAACAAGCCTATATTGACATTTTCTTTAAATCTCTTTTCAGTTCCATAACCTGCATTGATATTTCCAAACCACACATTTTCCAAACCTTTTTTAAGTTTTAAATTAATGGCTACTTTATTGCTGTTTGATAAAGATTTGAGAATTGGGTTGTCTTCAAAATTGTCTAAAATTTGAACTTCTTCAAGTGTGTTGGCGTCTAAATTTCGAGATAATATTTTATAATTCTGATTAAAAATATCTTCGCCTTCAACTAATAGTTTGTCAATTGTTTTTCCATGCGCTTTTATGGTGCCATCTTTTTGTACTGTAATTCCAGGTAATTTTTTTAGAATATCTTCTACAGTTTGCTCTGTGTTATTAGAGAACGATTTTACTTTTATAAATGTTGTGTCTTGTTGTATTGTTACTTTTTGATGTTCTTCAACAAGTACTTCTTTTAGAGCTACGAAATCCTCTACCAAAGAATAATTTTTTATAAATGTACTCTTGTCAATTAAAATAGTTTCTTTTTCGGTTTTAAAACCTAAGAATGAAATTTCTAAAATGTATTTATTAGTAGCGTTATTTACTTTAATTAAATAATTTCCGTTTTCATCAGATAAAGAATAGTTTATGAAATTATCTTCTATATCTTTTAAAAGAACGGTAGCTCCAATTATGGGGTTGTTAATAGAATCAGTAATTATTCCTTTAAGTTCTTTTTTTTGAGAAAAAACAATAGAAGAAAGCAGAAAACTTAAAATTATAAATTTATATTTCATGTATTATTTTATTTCTTCCATAAAAAGTTCCAAAATTGTAGGCATTTCACTTCTTTTAGGTATATAAGTGTTGTGTTTTTTTGCAGTTAATACACTATCTTCATATACTTTGTCAATATATTTCACCAATTTTTTTCCAAATTCTTCAATGGTTATAAAATGAGTGTATTTCTCTTTTAAAGGAACTCTTAAATTATTTACTTTCTGCTTATTGTTTGTAGGGTATTCAATACTTTTAAAATACCAATATAAATTTTTATCTGTATCATAAGCTTCTAAAATTAAACCAGGTAAACCGTTTAGTTTCCATGGACCATAACTAACAGGAATAGCAAAGGTAAACCAAACTGTATAATCTCTACCCCTAAAAAACATCGTAGCTTTTGTACAAGTGTATTTTCCAATTTTTTTCGTTTCTTTATGAATTTTCCAATTATGTTTTGTGGCATTTTCTTTTACATAATATACCTCGTCATAATTAAAACTTGAGTAAATTACATTACTTTTTTTATAAAATACAACCTGATCACCTAAGGCGCTACTTTTTAAACCATTATTAATAATGTTTTTGCCATTTTTTTCAGTATTTTTTTGGGTATTTAGGTTTTCTGTTTTTTCTAAACTATCTTTTGCAGTAACATAATACGATTGCTCTTTATTAAAAGTCATATAAGCATTGTAGTCTAATCCATTTCCATTACCGGTAGCCATGGCGTCTACAAACCCATAATAAACAATTCCTTTATTTTCTTGTGAAAATAAATAAACAGGAACTAGTAAAAACAAAATAAAATATTTTTTCATAATGATTATTTCTGGTGTTAAAACTTTTTGCTGATTGTTTTATTTATCCGTTACAAACGTTATATGCTATTGAATCAGCAATTTCTTGTGAAGAGGCATAAATTCTTTTCTTCCATACGCCATTACAATATACATCATAAGGTTTCATCGTAAGAACTTCTTTTAATTCAGTTTTTTTATTTGTAAATAATTTGTTGTTGTTCATCGTGTTTGCGTTTAAACTTAAACCAAACATAGTTACACTTAAGAAAGTGAATAAGATTTGTTTTTTCATATGATTTTTTAATTAATTTTTTGTAAAATTTTTTTTAACCAGCAAAAAGTGCGCAAATGAAAAAAAAAAAAAATGAATTATAATGGAATTCTTTTACGTTTAACTTTAGCGATATTTTTTCTGTAATGATTAATAAATTATAATGTTTGTGTCGGCCATTTAAATTACTCATAAACTAGTTTTGTTTTCAATAGTATTTTATTACATTTGAACGAAAACCAAATCTATAAAATGAAGATTATTTCTTATAATGTAAATGGAATTAGAGCTGCAATTTCTAAAGACTTTATTTCATGGTTACAACACGCAAGTCCTGATGTAATTTGCCTTCAAGAAATTAAAGCAATGGAAGAACAAGTCCCTAAACTTGAAATTGAAGCAGCAGGTTATCCTTATCAATATTATTTCTCAGCTCAAAAAAAAGGATACAGTGGTGTAGCTATTTTCTCTAAAATTGAACCAAAAAATGTTGTTTTTGGCACAGGAATTGAGCATATGGACTTTGAGGGACGAAATTTACGTATCAATTTTGATAAGTTTTCTATAATGAGTTTGTATCTTCCTTCTGGAACTAATTCAGAGCGATTAAGTTACAAGTTTCAATACATGGATGAATTTCAGGAATATATTAATGATTTAAAGAAATCGGTTCCAAACTTAGTTATTTGTGGCGATTATAACATTTGTCATGAAGCTATTGATATTCATAATCCTGTTGGAAATAAAAATACTTCTGGATTTTTGCCTGAAGAAAGAGCTTGGTTAGATGCGTTTATGAAAAGTGGATTCATTGATACTTTCAGGCATTTAAACAAAGAGCCACACCATTACAGTTGGTGGAGTTATAGAGCAAATGCTCGAAATAATAATAAAGGTTGGAGAATTGATTATTGTTTAGTTGATAAAGCATTAGAAAGCAATATTGAGCGTGCTTATATTTTGCCCGAAGCCAAACATTCCGATCATTGCCCAGTTGTAGTAGAATTAAAATAACCAATAAACTAAATAATAAAAGATGATAAAAAAAGTTGCCCTTGCTGTTGTAGTTCTAGGATTAACTACTTCTTGTGTTTCTAAAAAAATATATAATGATTTAGAAAACAAATATGCCGATTTAAAGAAAGAGCGTAATGCTTTAGCAGATGAAAACGGAGCTTTGTCTAAAAGCAAAAATCAGTTAGAACAAGAAAAAACAAGTTTACAAACAGAATTAGATAAAGCAAAAGCGGAAAGAGATAAGTTAGCAAATGACTATGCAGCAACTAAAAAGAGTTTAGATAACTTAAAGGCTTCTTATGCGGCTTTAGAAAAAAACAGTAATGATGCTTTAGATAGCAACATGAAGAAAAACAGAGAATTATTAGCTGAATTAGAAGCAAAACAAAGCAAACTGACTGCTGAGCAAGAGCGTTTAGATAAATTAAAAGCCGATTTAGCATCGTCAACTTCTCGATTAGCGGAATTAGAAAAAATGATGGCTGATAAAGAAGCTGGAATGAACAAATTAAAAGAAACGTTATCTAAAGCTTTAAATGCATTTGAAGGAAAAGGGTTAACAGTAGAGCACAGAAATGGAAAAGTTTATGTTTCTATGGAAAATAAATTACTTTTCGAATCAGGAAGTTGGACTGTTGGTTCAGAAGGGAAAAAAGCAGTTACTGCTGTTGGAAAAGTATTAGGTGATAATCCTGAAATTTCTGTACTAATTGAAGGACATACTGATAACGATAAAATCACAGGAACAATTGGTGGTGGAGTAGAAAACAACTGGGATTTATCTACAAAACGTGCCACTGCAATTGTAAATATTTTATCTGAAAATAAAAAAGTAGATAAAAAGAATTTAACAGCTGCGGGTAGAGGAGAATATGCGCCTTTAATGGCAAATGAAACGGCTGAAGGAAAAGCTAAAAATCGTAGAATTGAAATTATTTTAACGCCAAAATTAGATGAGATTTCTAAATTAATGAGCGAATTATAATATTAAGCATGAAAGATTCTAAAAAAGACTCAAAGTATTTACTTTGAGTCTTTTTTTTTGAATTTATAAAAATATTTTTTTCAACATCTTACTTTTTAATATGAAAATAATTAACTTTAGTTCAACTATTAATTAAAAGTAAGCATGGCAATTATAAACCCACATATTAATTTTAATGGAAATGCAGAAGAAGCATTTAATTTTTACAAATCTGTATTTGGCGGAGAATTTACAGTCCTTATGCGCTTCAAAGATATTTCTAATTCAGACTTTCAAGTTTCAGATGAAGAAGCGAATAAAATTATGCACATAGCTTTACCTATTGGCAATAATGTTTTAATGGCTAACGATGTTCCAGAAATTTTAGGTAAAGTAGATGAAAATGAGAATAGATCAAAAATTTCTATAAGTGCAGAAAGCCGAGAAGAAGCTGACAAATTGTTTAACAGACTTTCGTCTGGCGGCATTGTGGAAATGCCAATTGGGGATAGTCCTTGGGGTTCTTATTTTGGAATGTTTAGAGATAAATATGGTATCGAATGGATGGTAGATTTTGATTCCAAAAGATAAAAAAATAAGTCTACAGAAACCTGTTAGTAGAAATACGATACAGGTTTTTCTTTTATGTAAGGTTACAACTTTGTAACTTTGCTGTTCAGCAACTTAAAAAAAAATGAACTACACTACTTTACCCAATACTTCTTTAAAAATCAGTAAAATTTGCCTTGGTACCATGACTTTTGGAAATCAAAATTCAGAGGCAGAAGCGCATTCACAATTAGATTACGCTTTAGAAAGAGGAGTTAATTTTATTGATACAGCCGAAATGTATCCAATAGGCGGAAATGCTGAAATTTTCGGGAGTACCGAAAGACATATTGGTTCTTGGATTAAAAAATCGGGGAAGCGAGATGAAATTGTTTTGGCAACAAAAATTGCCGGACCAAATCGTGGAATGACCTACATAAGAAATCCGTTAGATTTTTCTAAAAAAAGCATTACGGAAGCGGTGGAGCTAAGTTTGAAAAACCTGCAAACCGATTATATTGATTTGTACCAAATGCATTGGCCAGAACGTGTAATGAATATGTTTCAAAAGCGTGGTGTGCAAGAATTAGATCCTAATTGGCAAGACAATATTTTTGATGTTTTATCTGTTTATGAAGGTCTGATTAAAGAAGGTAAAATTAAACATATTGGTGTTTCTAATGAAAACCCTTATGGTGTAATGAAGTTTTTACAAGAAAGCGAAAAACATAATTTACCAAGAATTGCTACGATACAAAATCCGTATTCTTTATTGAATAGATTGTATGAAGTAGGATTATCAGAAATGTGTATGCGTGAAAATGTTGGTTTATTGGCTTATTCGCCATTAGGTTTTGGTTTTTTATCAGGTAAATATTTAAATGGTTTTCCTGAAAATTCTAGAATGAAATTGTTTCCAAACTTTAAAAGATACATTAACGAAAATTGTTTTAAAGCAACTCAATTATATAAGGATTTGGCAGAAGCAAATAATCTTACGTTAACCCAAATGGCTTTAGCTTTTGTAAATCAGCAGCAATGTGTAACTTCAACCATAATTGGAGCTACAACTTTAGAGCAATTAAAAGAAAATATTGATGCTTTTGACGTTGTTTTATCAAAAGAGGTTTTAGCCGAAATTGAAATTATTCAAGAATTAATTCCAAATCCGGCTCCTTAATTAAAAAATAATTTTCTTAGTTACTTCATTACCGTTTTCAAGTTTTATTATTAGTAATAAAGCTTGATTTTGTTTTATAAAAGAGTTAAACGTTATTAAAGAACTATTAAAGTCTCGTTCAGCTATTTTCTTTCCAGTAATATCGTATATAGTTACACGATCAATTTTGTTTTCAAAAGCATTAATCTCTAATTGATTATTGCTTGTATAGACTACAACATCATTGTTTAATGAGTAATCATTAGTATTAACCTTATATAACACTTCAAATCTACTGTTGTAAACTCCTTCTTCTGAATGAAATGAATAAGGATTTTCTTTTATATCAGTAATGTTTCCGTTAAAATTATCTTTTAAATAAATAGTTTGAGTGTTGAAAACTCCTTCCGTATTTTCTAACGATATGCTATAGTTACCACTTTGTAATGCTTTAAACCCTAATGCTACTTTTTCATTTTCATTAAATTCAGGCAAACCATTTATTGCATATTCTTCTTCGTCAATTACAGTATAAATCATTGATTTTGATGTGTCAAATATTTTTCCATCAATTCCAATATCAAAACCATTTGTTGCTTTTGTATCATGACCAATTAATATTTGGTTGTAACTGTTTTCAGAGTCTGTTAAATTTAATCTGTAAATGTCTTTTTCAACAATAGAATTAGAATCTCTAAAAAACTGTGAGTTTTTAACATCATAGCGAAGTGCATTGTGAAATAAAATAGTTTCGTCTTCAATCGAATTGACATAAAAGCCTTGTCCTGGTTTAATCGTTCCATCTGGAATTTGTCCACCAGCTGCCGATGCAACTCCTCCTAAAGTAGTATAAGAAGCAAAGTTATTTTGTGGGTATAGTCCACCTGAAGCCGCAACAGTATGTGTCCAAAAATAAAGCGTTTCAATTGTTCTATTCGTTGCAATAAAATGACTTGCTTCAATTGTTGCAGGATATGGATTTCCTATCATATTGAATCCTGTTACCACAGGAATATAATATTCTCCGTTATTTGGTGTACCGATAAATTGACCCGAATATGCTGAGGCTGTAGATGAAGACCAATTGTTTGGTGCTCTAATAATGTAAGCTTTCGTTGGTAAAAAGTCATTTACAGTTGGGTCAATACTAGCGTAAGCTGTTGTTGGTGTATTTCCCGAAGGAACATATTCATAAAAACGATTACTTTGCGTAGATGGTGAAAAAGCCAATAAATTTTGACCGCTTACTGGAGAAGACCATGATGTGTAATCTAATCTAATTATTGGAGCGCTTTCTTTTAATACGGTAATGTTGCCTGTATTTGCTATATTATTTATTTGAACCAAATTGGCATTGTTTTGCACCGTAAAATTAGCTGTTGGGGCAACATTTACATCTCTAACTACTGTGAAAGTATGATTGCTTTGTAATGTAACTTGAGCAGTTCCTGTAATTTCTAACGAACAAAATTCTAAATTACCAGTTGAGGTATAGTTGCCATTGATTGTAGCTCTTGTTGTTTTATTAGGTGCTCCATTGTCCCAGGCCAATCCGTTCCAAGTTGTTGTAGTTGGGCATGATAATAAATTCCATGAGTCAGGAGCTTGTGGTCCACCCCAAATTTGGGTTGCTAAATAAGGGTTGTCAATAAAAGGATTTCTATTTCCTTGAATATTGTAAATTTCATTATTTCTATTGATTTCAAATATACTTACCGGATCTTCTTCATTCCATTCAATAAATATGTCGGGCATATCCGCATTGTAAGTAGTGGGTCCGCTTCCTACATTGGTTGCTAAACATTGTGTAGGATAACGTAAATACATATACATCATCATTCTTGCTACATCACCTTTCCACTCATCTCCCGGATACCAAAATGCACCAACAGTTCCAGCGTCTCCTTCGCCGTCAGCATAGAGTCTGTTTCCTCTTGAACCATTCCATTGCACATCTGAAGCTCTAATGTGGTGTGCGTCTTCACCGGCATCACTAGCTCCTCCATCATTAAGAGCTGGCGTTCCTAATGATTTTGCATAACAATGTTCTCTGTTCCAGTCTCCAACCGCTCCGCCATTGCTGTTTTTGTCTCTATTTCTATCGTCTATAACCGATGCATTAAAATCGTTATAACCATAAATTAAAAAAACATTATTAGAATTATTAGGATTTAGATCGCTCACTTTTAAAGCGTTCCAAACACCCGGTGTATAACTTATTTTATTTGTATGAGTGGTTGTGATTAAACTCGATAATTGATTTTTTAATAAATTACCCGTTTGTGTAAAATCTATAGAACTATAGTATGCTGGAATTTGTGCCTGTAAAAATCCGCATACAAGTAAAGTAAAAAGTAATTTTATTTTCATGTTTAAAAAATTTGGGACTTCAATTTAATAATTTTTTAAAAAAAAGAGTTCGAAAATTTTTTAAATTTTCGAACTCTTAAGGCTTAAGCTAATTTTAACATATGTTTTACAGGTTGTCAATCACTTTATCTTTTGGATAACGAACCTTATAACTGATTCTTATTTTCTTGGTTTCGTTTGCACCCAATTTTAAATCCCAAGTTAAAATTCCGGTTTCTTCATTTACTTTCGCTCTGTCTTTTTCTAAAAGCTCAACTGTAATTTCTTTGTCGGTACTTATAGGATATTGATCTTTCAGCAACAGTTCAACACTTTCTTTTTTGTTGTTACGAATGGTAATATCATAAGTAAACGTTTGCTCTTTATAAGCTGATAAGAATTTAGTTCCCGATTTATCTGCAATTTTTTCACGTTTAATAGAGATTTTCTTATCTCTTCCCATACTTAAATTCAACGTGTCTGCCGTTTGATTTGGATTAATCATTGTTTTACCAACATACATTCCTTCAAAAATAATATTTGCTTCTCCAGGTAATAAATTAAATTTTGAATAATCTGATATTTCAGCCAATAAGAATGCTTCTTTTTCAATTCTTGGAACTGCATAATATCTATAAGTAGCGGGTAATTTTATTTCTTTTAAAGCTACGCTATGCGCTTTTCCATTCGATAAAATATCATAAGGAATATCAATGTCAAATGAAACGTTTAATTGATTTTCATTGATGCTTGTGTAATTTGAAATTGATGATTTGTCAGCATTTTCATTTTTTCTTTTTATTCCCATAGAACTTGAAACAACTACTTCATTCATAACAGCATTAGAATTATCGTATTGTACAAATCCTCTATTGTAACCAAAACGTAAAAACCAAGCTTGTAAAATAGGAGCATTGTTGTTTTGTGTTGGGTTTCCGCTAGACAAGGTAAGCTTCACTTTTTTCCAATCAACACCAGTGTTTTGAGTTACTTGGCCTTTGTACATCATGTTAATTGGTGTGCTGATGCTTTCTGCTCTTAAATCATAGAAAGGTTTCCAAGTTGCTCCACCTGTAAGGTAATTGATGTCTAAATTAACTATTCCTGCAGATTCGTTCATCACTTGTAAAATCAGTTTTCCTTTCGAAGATTTTTCTTCATTTTTAGTATTGATTTCCAGTTTAGAATTTAGTTTTTTCAACTTCTCATTCAATTTATTTTCTTTTTCTTGAAAAGAAGTAATTGCATTGCTTAGTTGAGTTCGTTTCGAATTATAATAATCAACTAATTTCATTAATTCGGCTACATTTAAACCTGTATTAGTTCCAGAAACTTGTTGGTTTTTATCCAATAACTCAATAGTTTTAGCATGCGAATTTTTCTCCGTTTGCACTTTTATTATTTCTTTTTGAACCCAATTGATGCTGTCTCTTACTTTTTTAATTGCAGGATTACTTTCGTCAATTTCATATTCTGAAATGTAATTTTGGGTAAACTGAACCGATAAAACCGTTAAGGAGTTTGGCGCGCCAATTTGAACCGTATTTTCGTTTAAATAATCGGCAACGTTTTTAATGACAATTTCGCTTGTTCCTTTTGGTAAGTTAACCGAAGTGGTTTGAATAAGTTCAGCACTGTTGCTGTAAACGGTTGCTCCTTTTACTGTTGCGGTTGTAAAGATTGGCTTTTGTGCAAACAGTGTTGCCGAAACCAATAACGTGAATAAGAAAAGTATTTTTTTCATCGATTTAAATTTTAGTCTTTCTATTATAGAGTGACATTTTTAGGAAAAGGTTGGGAAGGGGATTTAGTTTTTTTCTTTAAAAGTTTTTAGACACTGAATCAAAATAGCCATGTTTTTATTTAATTCTTCTGTTCTTGGCGTAGATGCATTTAAATAATAAAAATCATTGTCTGAGTCGCTTTTTATTATGAATGATATCATTTCAATTTCTCCATAAGTTCCAGAGTTAGATTTTGTGTGCACAAAATAAGCCCCGTCTTTTATGAAATTTGTTTTGCCAAATTCAATTATTTTTAATTTGGAATCTTGTTTCAATTTTTCAAGAATAAAATTATATTCAGAACTTAAATTCTTTTTAGATGTATAGCCTTTACCTTTTTGTATTGAGATAACATTAATGAAATTTTTTGTATCAGGTTTTGAAATAGCATCAATACCAATATTGATTTCTTCAACTTCTTCGAAATTTTCAACTTTCCATTCCCAATCTAATGGTAAGGATAAACTAAAAGTTTCATCAGGATATACAACAATTTTTTTAGCAAATTTTACGGGATATTTATGATATTGATTTAGCTTTAATTGTTCGCTTGAACAAGAAGTAATTAGCGTTAATATGAAAAAGTTTAAAATTAATTTCATAAATAAATATGCAATTTATACTTAATAATGATTATTTTACCCAAACAATTCCCCAACCACATCTTCAATTTTCGAAACCAAAACCACTTTTATTTTCGTGTTTTTTAAGGAAATTTTATTGTGTTTTGAAACCAAAATAGAAGTAAATCCAAGTTTTTCAGCTTCTTGTATGCGTTGGTCAATTCTGTTAACTGGGCGTATTTCGCCCGAAAGTCCAACTTCACCTGCAAAACAAAATCCGTCTTCAATGGCAATGTCTTCATTAGACGATAAAATAGCAGCTACAACGGCTAAATCAATTGCTGTGTCTTCCACAGAAATTCCACCAGTAATGTTTAAAAATACATCTTTTGTACCTAAACGAAAACCAGCTCTTTTTTCTAAAACGGCCAATATCATGTTTAACCGTTTGGCATTATAACCTGTTGTGCTTCGTTGAGGTGTTCCATAAACTGCAGAGCTTACTAATGCTTGAATTTCGATCATTAACGGACGCATTCCTTCCAATGTACAAGCAATTGCGGTTCCTGATAAAGCTTCTTCTTTGTGGGAAATTAAAATTTCAGAAGGGTTTTCAACTTCGCGTAAACCACTTCCTAGCATTTCATAAATTCCTAGTTCTGCAGTTGATCCAAATCTGTTTTTTAATGAACGTAAAATTCGATATACATGATTTCTATCGCCTTCAAATTGTAAAACGGTATCTACCATGTGTTCCAAAATTTTTGGGCCAGCAATGGTTCCGTCTTTGGTAATGTGACCAATAAGTAATACTGGCGTATTCGTTTCTTTGGCAAATTTTATCAGCTCTGCCGTACATTCTCTAATTTGAGAAATGCTTCCGGCTGAAGATTCAATATAATCGGTATGTAAGGTTTGTATAGAGTCAATAATGACAATTTCAGGTTGCATTTCCTGAATTTGTTTAAATATATTTTGCGTTTTGGTTTCGGTAAGAATGTAACAATTGTCGCCATTTGGCGTAATTCTTTCCGCACGCATTTTTATTTGTTTCTGACTTTCTTCGCCCGAAACATATAAAGTTTTATAAGGTAATTTTAGAGAAATTTGAAGTAATAAGGTGCTTTTTCCAATTCCCGGTTCTCCGCCTAATAATATAAGAGAACCAGGCACAATTCCGCCACCAAGAACTCTGTTTAATTCGTTATCATTAGTGTTTAAACGTATTTCTTGAGACGAATCTATTTCTTTAACTAAAAGCGGTTTTGAAGCTCTAGTTGTTGAATTAGAATCACTTTTCCATGCTTTTTTTTCTTCTTTTTGAATAATTTCTTCTACAATGGTATTCCATTCTTTACAATTGTGACATTGTCCTTGCCATTTTGAAAACGGTGTACCACAATTTTGACAAAAAAACGAAGTTTTAACTTTAGCCATAATTATTATTCGCCTTCTTTTTTCTCGCCTTCTTCAACAGGTGCTGGTTCTGCATATTCTTCAACTTTAGATTTGTCTTGCTTGTTTTTTAAATCTTCAGAACGAGAAATCATAAAGTCCTTTGTTAATTCGCGTATTTCTTCTTTAGTAAATGCACTTTTATATTCTTTTGTAGCTTTTTTGTATTCACCCATTTTTTCATAGTACAATGCTTGGTGATAAACACTTAATGTTGTTTTTGGGTAATTTTTTTCAGCATATTTTGATAATTCTTGTAATTCTGGGTACGCTTTGTTTTTTAAGATAGCGGCTTCAATTGCTTTAAAGTCAGTTAATCTTGGTTTAATATCAATTCCTAGTTTTTCTTGTAAAGTTGTGTATTTGTCAATTAAATACTGCGCATAACCTTTGTCTAATGTTACAATTTTAGTTTGAAATTCGGTCATAGAAATTGGTGCATAACCATCGAACATAAAATATAGAGCACTAGGAATAGCATTTGCAACTACTGAATAGTGAGTTGTTCCAATAATTTCTTCAGAGGCAAACTTGAATTTTGCATTAGGAATTGCTTTTACATTTTGGGTTAAAGTTAATGCTCTTTCCTTTAATTCGTCTTTATCTCCTTCAGCCATTGCTTGGTAATAAAAAATTGGTTTTGAAATTAAAGCCAATCTTTCTGGAACTCTTTTTTCCATATCGAAAGCAAATTCTGGAGAAAGTGAAATATAACCATTAAAAACAGGATTGTCTTTGTATAGATATGAATTCATAAAACCTGCAGTAGTATCGTGACCTGCGATTACTCTAAAAGGTTGTGTTCTGTATTTTTTTTCAACGTAAGGCAATAATTCAATACCAATAAATTCAAAAAAACTAGCTCCAGTAGCAGTAGGAAAACCTGCTTCATCAAATTCACTATCTAAATATCTTGTTTCTCCATAATTTTGAGGAATTGAAACGATAATCATTTCAGGTAAATCATCCCAATAATTACCGTATTTAAGAATTCCTTCAAACGGACTTAATAAATATTCACCATCTAATAATACTAATACCGGATATTTTTTATCGGGAGAACTTTCATAAGTTGAAGGTAAAACAATAGTAAACTCTCTTGTTCCATTTAATTTTTTAGAGTCAATTGATTCTGGAATACGTTGAGCAAAAGTGGTAATAGCACTTAAGAAAAGGATTAAAAACAATTTTGATTTCATAAAAAAGATATATTGAATTATTAGAAGACCAATATACTAATTTATTTCTTTTTTGTTAGTGATGGAAGTATTAAAAAAGCAATTCCGCCTAAAAGAATAGTAATTATTAATTGTGAAGTCCAAACGATCCATCCAAAAGCATTTCCCGCTTCTATTGGAATGTTGTATAAAAACAATATTTTAGCAATTAAAACAGGGAAAAAACCAAATCCACCATTGGTAAAGGCTATTGTTAAACTTCCAATTACAAATGCGACTAATACTGCTCCAAATGAAATTACTTGAGTCTCTTCTAATGCAAAAATAATGGAGTAGAACATTAATACATAAGTAAGCCAAATTAATAATGTTATTACAATGAAAGGTAGTTTATTTGGCATTTTAAAAACACTTAACGCACCGTCTGTAAGTCCAGAGATTTTCTGTTTTATGCATAAAACCCATTTCAATTTAGAGTAAATCATTAAATAAATTCCAATTAATGTAGAGATGACTCCGAGAATTAATAAAATGATTAATTTTTTTAATGGAATGTATTCTAATAAAAAACTTTTAAGGGTGTTGAATTCTAAAACTACAGCTGTAAGTATAAAAATAATTAAAACAATGAAATCTATAATTCGTTCAGAAATAATAGTTCCAAAAGCTTTGTCGAAAGGAACTCCATCATATTTTGTTAGTAATGCGGCTCTAGAAAATTCACCAGACCTAGGAATGGTTAAATTTAAAAAATAACCTATACTTACAGCAATTAGGTTTAATTTGAAATTAGATTTATATCCTACGTATTCAAGAGTGTACTTCCATCGATAAGCTCTTAAAACATATCCAGAGAAAGCTAAAAACCCAGAAATTATTACATATTTATAATTTGCACCTAATATTGAGTTTTTAAGTTTTTCTATTTGATCAGGTGTAAACGATTTATAAGTATATATAATTAAAAAAACTCCCAATAACAATGGGAGCGCTATACTCAGAGTATTGTTTATTTTTTTTTTCAAACTAGGTTAAAGAATTGTCTTTCTCGTTAGGAAAAACTAAACAAGGTTTGAATTTTTTTGCTTCTTCAAACTCTAAAGTTGCGTAAGAAATGATAATTATGATATCACCTCTATGAACTTTTCTTGCGGCCGGACCATTAAGTGTTATTTCTCCTGTGTTTCGAGGTCCTTTTATTGCGTAAGTTTCTAATCGTTCACCATTATTTATGTTTACGATTTGTACTTTTTCTCCTTCAATAATGTTGGATGCTTCCAATAACGCTTCGTCAATTGTAATGCTTCCGATGTAATTCAAATCAGCACCGGTAACGGTTACTCTATGAATTTTTGATTTTACTACTTGAATATGCATGGTGCAAAGTTAATTATTTCGAATAAATTAATTATTAATTTTTAATTAAATATAATTTTTTTAAATTGAACTGTTATTCTGTTAGAGATATGTTGTCGATTAGTCTTATTCCTTCAACATAAACTGCTATAAATGCTCTGTATTTTTTTGATTTATTTTTCCTTAAACAAGGTAGTAATTTTTCTTCGTCACTTATTTCAAAGTATTCAAGCTCAAAATAAGGATTTGTTTGGAAAGTTTTCTTAGCTAAGTTTAAAATCTCTTGTGCCGATTTTGTTTTAAATAAAACTTTAGCTTTCTGTAAAAAGCTATAAATTATTGCTGCGTTTTGTCTTGTTTCTTTTGAAAGTCTTTCGTTTCTAGAACTCATTGCTAATCCGTTTGGTTCTCTTAGAATTTCACAACCTATAATTTTCACAGGTAGTTTTTCTTTAGAAACCATTTTTTTAACTATTTGAAGCTGCTGAAAGTCTTTTTCTCCAAAATAAGCCCTTGTTGGTTGTATGATTTCGAATAATTTTTTTACTATTGTTCCAACTCCATCAAAATGTCCTGGTCTATGTTTGCCTTCCATTTGATTTTCTATTCCATCAAAGTTAAAGGCTGTAGATTCAATTTTTTTTTCGTAAATATCTTCTACCGAAGGTGCATATAAAATTATTTTATCGCTTAATGTATTTATTTTTTCAATATCTTTTTCTAAGGTTCTTGGGTATTTCTTTAAGTCTTCACTATTGTTAAATTGTGTTGGGTTTACAAAAATACTTACAACAGTTAATGCGTTGTTTTTTAAGGAGTTTTGTATTAAAGACAGGTGTCCAGAATGCAAAGCTCCCATTGTAGGAACAAAGCCAATTGTTTCAAAATCAGTAATTTGCGAGTTTAAAAAATTTGTTAATTCTGATTTTCTATAGAAAACTTGCATGAAAATTTGAGTTTATTTAAAGTGCAAACTTACTATTTTAGTGGATAAATCCATAAATTTTTGTAATTTTGCGTGTTTTTTGAACTTAATACACAATTCAATATAATTATGGAAGATAAGAGGATATTGTATGTATCATCTGAGGTGGTGCCTTATTTAGCGGAAAATGAAGTTTCTCTACAATCGTATGAATTTCCAAAAATGATTAACGATTTAGGAGGTCAAATTAGAATTTTTATGCCTAGATATGGGAATATTAATGAAAGAAGACATCAATTACATGAAGTAATCCGTTTATCAGGTATGAATCTTGTGGTTAATGATATGGATATGCCTTTAATTATTAAAGTTGCTTCTATACCTAAAGAAAGAATTCAAGTTTACTTTATTGATAATGACGAATATTTTAAACGAAAAGCAACTTTTACAGATGAGGAAGGGAATTTATTTTCTGATAATGACGAAAGAGCAATATTTTTTGCAAAGGGAGTTGTTGAAACAGTGAAAAAATTAAATTGGGTTCCAGATGTAATTCATGTTCACGGATGGATGGCGTCTTTATTACCTTTGTATCTAAAGCATTTCTATAAAAACGAAGGTATATTTGCTGAAACAAAAATTGTTACTTCGGTTTATGGTACTGGTTTTGAGGGGGAGTTAGATGGTGATTTAATAGATAAGGTTTGTTTTGATAATGTGTCAAAAGAAGATGCTAAATTGTTGGAAAGGCCGTCTTACAATAACTTAATGAAGTTAACGGTTGATTATTCAGATGCTGTTATTGTTGGTTCAGAGGAGCTTTCTTCAGATTTAACAAAATATATAGAAAGTTCAGGTAAACCTTTTTTACCTTTCGCCAATAAAGAAGAAGTTCAAGAAAAATATACTAGTTTTTTAAAAAATCAAGTACTATAATTATTTAGTTACGTTATGAAAAAGATTATTTTAGGTTTAACTGTTTTGCTATCAGTTACTTCATTAACATCATGTGATAAGGATTTTAATACAATTGGGTCTGATATTGTTGGTGGAAATCATTTTGATTTAGATAAAATTGATGTGCAGGTTTCTGTAGAAACAAAAATAACCGGCCCTGTCCAGTCAAATAATTTGCCAATTAATCATTTGGGTATTTATAGTGATCCAGCCTTCGGAATTACAAAAGCTCATTTTGTTAGTCAGTTAGAGTTAACTAGTGAAAATCCTATTATTGGAAATGCAGGTACTCAGGTTATTGATTCCGTTTACATTTATATACCTTATTTTGTTGATTCAGATGAAACTGTTACCGACACTGATGGATCAAGTACCTTTGTTTTAGATTCTGTATACGGGTACAATGAAGACGCTAAGTTTAAATTACATGTTTATGAAAACGGTTATTTTATAAGAAATTTTGATCCTACAGACAATTTTTTATCTGCTCAAAAATATTATACAAACGATAAAAATTCTAAAATTGATCCATTTAAAGGGTCTGTTCTTTTAAATAATAGTTCTGATTTGTCTCAAAACGAAGAATTTTTTGTTAGTAATAAAGAAATTGTTATTTATGAAACTGATGGGAATGGTAATTATGTTGATGAAGATGGAGTGTTGGTTGGTCAAAATGATAGAGTTGTAAAAGAAAGAAAGGATCCTGGTATTTGGTTGGATTTGAATAAGAGTTTTTTTGAACAAAAATTGTTTGGAACATCTGCCTCTGGTAAGTTATATAGCAATACAGTATTTAAGGACTTTTTTAGAGGATTACTTTTTGAGGTTGAAGAAATAACTCCTGGCGTTGGAACCCTTGCTACACTTGATTTTTCTAAAGCAGAGTTGAAGGTGTTGTATAAATCTGAGAATACAATTACTAATACAGATGGTTCAACTAGTACTACAACTACAAGTAAAAATTTAACTTTGGGGCTTGGTTATAATGGAACTACTAGAACTGCTAATTGTATTAACTTAATTGATTATGAATTTAGTAGTACGTATAATGCCGGATTAGCCGATACTAGCGGTGAAAATTTATACATAAAAGGTGGTAGTGGATCTGTGGTTTATATTGATATTCCCTTGTCGGATATTAATGCCTTAAGGGACAGAGATTTGTTGATAAATGAAGCTAACTTGGTTTTTTATATTAATACAACACAAATGGGCGCCGCAACTCAATTTGAGCCTGAAAGAATTTATCTTTTTGATGCAACAAATAATACTCCTCTATTGGATTATTATTCAGATACCTCTACAAATTCAGATACTAAAAGAAATAAAAGTTCTTTTGGCGGTATTATAGAGAAAGATGATCAAGTCAATCCAAAAGGAATTAAATATAAAGTAAAAATAACAAATCATGTAAATAGAGTTTTAAATGGAGACTCTGATGAAAATGAAAACATAAGAATAGGTCTTGTTGTTACTGAGAATATAAATTTATATTCTAATGCTTTTGTAGCGGCTAATACCACTGATAGGGTGCCTTTTGGGCAAGTTATGAGTCCATTAGGAACTGTTTTATATGGTCCAAATAGTCCTGTTATATATACTGATCCTGATACTGGAGTCGATACTCCTTTAAAATTAAAACTTGAAATTTATTATACAGAACCTACAAACTAAATTTATTATTTATGTGTGGAATTGTTGGATATATTGGACATAGGGATGCTTACCCTGTAATTATTAAAGGGTTGCATAGACTAGAGTATAGGGGTTATGATAGTGCAGGACTCGTTTTGTTTGATGGTGAAAAATTAAAACTATCTAAAACAAAAGGTAAAGTCTCTGACCTGGAGTTGATATGTGAAAAAGAAAACACTAAAATAGGTAAAGTAGGAATGGGGCATACACGTTGGGCTACTCATGGTGTTCCAAATGATGTAAATTCTCACCCTCATTTTTCAAATTCAGGTAAATTGGTAATTATTCATAATGGAATTATTGAAAATTATGAGCCAATAAAAAAGGAATTAATAAAAAGAGGTTATACTTTTAAATCTGATACTGATACTGAAGTCTTAATTAATCTTATTGAAGATGTTAAGAAAAAAGATAATATCGGTCTAGGTAAGGCTGTTCAGATAGCTCTTAATCAGGTAGTTGGCGCTTATGCGATTGCTGTTATAGATGTAGAAAAACCAAATGAAATTATCGCAGCTCGATTAGGTAGTCCATTAGCTATTGGTGTTGGTGAAGATGAATTTTTTGTTGCTTCAGACGCTTCTCCATTTATTGAATATACTTCAAATGCTATTTATTTAGAAGATGAAGAAATGGCAATTATTAGACTTCATAAACCTATGAAGGTTCGAAAAATAAAAGATGATACTTTGGTTGATCCTTATATTCAAGAGCTGCAAATGAATTTGGAGCAAATTGAAAAAGGAGGTTACGACCATTTCATGATGAAAGAAATTTATGAACAACCGAGTGTAATTAAAGATACATATAGAGGTAGGCTTCTTGCAAATAAAGGAATTATTCGTATGGCTGGAGTTGAAGATAATCTTGAAAAATTCCTAAATGCCGATAGAATTATAATAATAGCTTGTGGTACTTCATGGCACGCAGGTTTAGTTGCGGAATATGTAATTGAAGAGTTTGCTAGAATACCTGTTGAAGTTGAATATGCTTCAGAATTTAGGTATAGAAATCCTATTATAAACAAAAATGATGTTGTAATTGCAATTTCTCAATCAGGGGAAACGGCAGATACTTTAGCTGCAATTAAGTTGGCTAAACAAAACGGAGCCTTTGTTTTTGGGGTTTGTAATGTAGTTGGTTCGTCAATTTCAAGAGAAACTCATGCAGGTGCTTATACACATGCTGGTCCTGAAATTGGTGTAGCGTCAACAAAAGCGTTTACAACTCAAATTACAGTATTAACTTTAATAGCATTACGATTAGCAAAAGCAAATGGTAAAATGTCTAATTCAAATTATCAAAGATATTTGTTAGAATTAGAAATGATGCCAGAAAAAGTTACTGAAGCGTTAAAATCAAATGATGTAGCTAAAGAAATTGCGTCTATTTATAAAGATTCGTCGAATTGTTTATATTTAGGAAGAGGATATAACTTTCCTGTTGCATTAGAAGGAGCTTTAAAATTAAAAGAAATTTCTTACATTCATGCTGAAGGTTATCCTGCTGCTGAAATGAAACATGGTCCAATTGCTTTAATTGATGAGTCAATGCCTGTAGTTGTAATTGCTCCTAATCAAGGGCATTATGATAAGGTGGTTAGTAATATTCAGGAAATTAAATCAAGAAGCGGAAAAATTATTGCTGTTGTTACCAAAGGTGATACACAAGTTAGAGCGTTAGCAGATCATGTAATAGAAATTCCTGAAGCAACAGAAGCTTTAACACCGTTGCTTACAACAATTCCATTACAATTATTATCATATCATATAGCAGTAATGCGAGAATGTAATGTAGATCAACCTCGTAATTTAGCTAAATCTGTTACAGTAGAATAAGAATAAAAAAGCGAAATTTAAACATTTCGCTTTTTTATTAGAAAAAATTCAAAGAAATTATTGCAAAATTGTTTTATAAAAAACTATCTTTGCACACGGAAAAATATATGTTTTTTCCAACACTAAATAGCTATTAAATAAATACATAAGCAATGTCTAAAGTTACAGGAAAAGTTGCAAAAATTATTGGACCAGTTGTAGATGTGGTTTTTAACTCTGAAAACACTGAACTTCCAAAAATTTATGATTCATTAGAAATTACTAAAACTGACGGTTCAAAATTAGTATTAGAAGTTCAATCTCACATTGGTGAAGATACAGTTCGTACTATTTCGATGGATTCAACAGATGGTTTATCTAGAGGTACTGAAGTTGTTTCAACTGGTGCTCCAATCCAAATGCCTATCGGTTCAGAAGTTTTTGGTCGTTTATTTAACGTAATCGGAGATGCAATTGATGGTTTAGGTGATTTACCTAAAGATGGTTCGAATGGTTTGTCTATCCATAGACCTGCGCCAAAATTCGAAGATTTATCAACTGCTACTGAAGTTTTATTTACAGGTATTAAAGTAATTGACTTAATTGAACCTTATGCAAAAGGAGGTAAAATTGGTTTATTCGGTGGTGCTGGGGTAGGTAAAACTGTATTAATTCAAGAATTAATTAATAATATAGCTAAAGGTCACGGTGGACTTTCTGTATTCGCAGGAGTTGGAGAAAGAACACGTGAAGGAAATGACCTTTTAAGAGAAATGTTAGAATCTGGTATTATTAAATACGGTGATGATTTCATGCACTCAATGGAAGATGGAGGATGGGATTTATCTAAAGTAGATAAAAACATCATGAAAGATTCTAAAGCGACTTTCGTATTCGGACAAATGAACGAGCCACCTGGAGCGCGTGCACGTGTTGCTTTGTCTGGTTTAACAATTGCTGAATATTTCCGTGATGGAGCAGGAGATGGGCAAGGAAAAGACGTTCTTTTCTTCGTAGATAATATCTTCCGTTTTACACAAGCTGGTTCTGAGGTTTCAGCTCTTTTAGGTCGTATGCCATCTGCGGTAGGTTATCAACCAACATTAGCAACTGAAATGGGTGTAATGCAAGAACGTATTACTTCTACAAAAACAGGGTCTATTACATCTGTACAAGCGGTTTACGTACCTGCGGATGACTTAACAGATCCGGCGCCAGCAACAACATTTGCTCACTTAGATGCAACAACAGTATTGTCTCGTAAAATTGCTGAGTTAGGGATTTATCCAGCGGTTGATCCTTTAGATTCTACTTCAAGAATCTTAACTCCAGAAATTTTAGGAAAAGATCATTATGCTTGTGCTCAAAGAGTAAAAGAAATATTACAACGTTACAAAGAATTACAAGATATTATTGCAATTTTAGGTATGGAAGAGTTGTCTGAAGATGATAAATTAGTAGTTTCTAGAGCACGTCGTGTACAACGTTTCTTGTCTCAACCATTCCATGTAGCTGAGCAATTTACTGGTATTCCTGGGGTATTAGTAGATATCAAAGAAACTATAAAAGGATTTAATATGATTATGGATGGTGAATTAGATCACTTGCCAGAAGCAGCGTTTAACCTTAAAGGTTCTATTGAAGAAGCTATCGAAGCTGGAGAGAAAATGTTAGCAGAAGCATAATAAATTTGCAATTAACAGTTGATGATTGACAATTAATTATGATTGTCAATTATTAATTATCAATTATATTAATATGATTTTAGAAATAGTATCACCAGAAGCTACATTATTTAAAGGAGAAGTTACTTCGGTAGCGGTTCCTGGAGTAAACGGTGAATTCCAAATGTTAAATAATCACGCATCTATTGTGTCGTTATTGATTAAAGGGAATGTTAAAATAAACGCTCAGAATATTAAAATTCAAAAAGAATTTGTTTCTAAATTCACTAAAATTAACGAGCAAACATTTTGGTTGCCTATTAATTCAGGTACTATTGAAATGAATGAGAATAAAGTAATTGTTTTAGCTGACTAAAATAATGCTTATTTAAATATAAAAAAAGTCCTGCAACTGCAGGACTTTTTTTATATTTGAACATTAACATATTGTAATAAAGAGTTTTATGAAAAAAAGTTTACTAGTAATTGTGGTTTTTTTTATGTCGCTTCTTGGTTTTTCACAAAACCAATGGCAAAATAAAATGTCAGATAGAAATGAAAATTTTTATTCAATTGAAAGAGATTTTGAAATATATAAAAGTATAAATATTGGGGAATCAAAAGTAATCCCAAAAGGCTTAGGTATTAAGCAGTTTGAAAGATGGCGTTATTATTGGAAAAATCGTGTTGATGTTAATGGGAATTTTCCTGTTGATGGTAATACATTAAATGAGATTGAGAACTATAAAAGCCGTCAATTGAATGCTAGATATGCTTCTGGAACAGGTAATTGGACTATTTTAGGGCCTACACCAGTCCCTTCAAATGGTACTGGGCAATTAAATGGTAGTGGAAGACTTAATTGTATAGCTTTTCATCCTACCGACCCTAATGTAATTTATGTTGGTGCTCCAGCCGGTGGTTTTTGGAAGTCTTCAGATAATGGAGTAACATGGACTGAATATTCAAATGGTTTAGTTCGTTTGGGAGTTTCAAGTATTGTTGTTAATCCGTCAAACCCTGATATTATTTATATAGGAACAGGTGACAGGGACGCCGGAGATGCACCTGGTTATGGGGTTTGGAGAAGTACTGATGGTGGGGTTACATGGATTTCTCATAATTCAGGAATGGGAAATAGAACGGTCAATGAAATTGTAATGGATCCTTTAGATTCAAATAAAATATATGCTGCTTGTAGTAATGGTTATATTTACAAAACTACTGATGGAGGGTCTAATTGGACAAATTCTTCTTTTTTAGGCGATAATCCTAAAGATATTGCTTTACATCCTACAAATTCAAATATTATTTATGTTGGTACATATAACGGAGGTGAATTTCATCGTTCTACAGATGGAGGAGTAAACTTTACTCAAATAACAAGTGGTTTAGGCACAACAGGTAACCGCTTGGCTTTAGCTGTATCTCCAAATCAACCTAATTGGGTTTATGCTTTAGTTGGAGGTTCTTCTGGATTGATTGGTATTTATCGTTCAGAAGACAGTGGCCTTAACTTTGCGACCAGAACTACAACTCCTAATGTTTTAGGATATGATACAACAGGAGGAACAGGTAGTCAATCGTTTTATGATTTAGTTATCGCTGCTGACCCTACAAATGCTGATATAATTTATACTGGAGGTGTAAATATATGGAAGTCCATTAATGGAGGGTCTACTATGAGTTGTGTTTCTTATTGGGTTGGAACAAGTGGAAGTATTGATGGTGTACATGCTGATCAACATGCTTTAGAATTTTCTCCATATACAAATGCCGTCTATTCAGGTAATGACGGTGGTTTATATGTTACTTCAGATGGCGCAGTAAATTGGGACGACCTAAGTAGTGGACTTGCAATTGCACAATTATATAAAATTGGAGTATCACAAACAGTTGCTGATTTAGTAATTAATGGACATCAAGATAATGGTACTTCAATAAGTAGAGGTACAAATTTTATAACAGAAATTGGTGGTGACGGTATGGAATGTATAATAGATCCAACAGATGACAACTATATGTATGGTGCTTTGTACTATGGTGATATTCGTAGATCTACAAATGGAGGAACTTCTTTTGGAGGTATGTCATATCCAATTACAGAACAAGGCGGATGGGTAACACCTTATAAATTAGATCCAAATAATGCAAATACAATGTTTGCAGGTTATGATAATGTTTGGAAGAATACAGCAGTGCGTACAGGGACAACTTGGACTCAAATATCAAGTTTTGGTGGCACAAGTAACATAACTGATTTAGCTTTTGCACCTTCAAATAGTAATGTAATGTATGTTTCTAGAGAAGGAACAGATAAGTTTTACAGTACAAATAATGCATTGGCAGGTTCTCCTACATGGACAAACTTAACCGGAAGCCTGCCTGTAGCTTTAACACCTAAGGATATTGAAATTGATCCTGCAGATCCAACTCATTTATTTATTGCTTTAGGTAATGATATTTATGAATCTACAAATAGTGGTAGTAGTTGGACTAATTTTTCTGGAACTTTACCAAACATCTCTTTAAATACAATTGTTATTGATAAAGATAGTTCTGTTAAAGCAATGTATGTAGGTATGGATGTTGGTGTATACTATAGAGATAATACAATGTCAGATTGGTCGCCATATTCAACTGGTTTAGCAAATGTTGAAATTACAGAATTAGAAATTCATTACAATAATGTAGAATGTAAAAGCACAATTTATGCTGGAACATATGGGCAGGGTTTGTGGAAAGGAGATTTAAAAGACCCCGGAAACCTTGCTCCTAAGGCTTGTTTTTATGCTAGTTCTACAAATGGATGTGTTGGAAATACTTTTATATTAATTGATAATTCTGACTTTACGCCGACATCTTGGGCTTGGACAATTACACCAGCTACTTTTGTTTATGTAAATAGTACTTCATCAACTTCTCAAAATCCAGAAATTCAATTTACAGCACCTGGAAACTATACAATTGCATTAACTGCAACAAATGGAATAGGTAATGATGTTAAAACTAATACATCTTATATTCAGGTAGCTGCCGGAAGTGTTGCTACTAGTTTTAATGATGATTTTGAATCAACGGCATTGTGTGGTACAGCTTCTGATTGTGCTACAACTGTTTGTTCTTTAGGTGGGCTTTGGTCAAATTTAACAAATGGATCTCAAGATAATATTGACTGGAGAATAGATGAAAATGGCACGCCTTCTACAGGAACAGGTCCTTCTGTTGATTTTAATCCTGGAACAGCTACTGGCAATTATGCTTATATAGAAGCATCTTCGTGTTCTTCTCAAACTGCAATTTTAGAAAGTCAATGTGTATTATTAGATGACAAATATGATTTTGTTTTTGCATATCACATGTATGGAACTAGTATTGGAAGTTTACATATAGATTTATTTGTTAATGGAGCTTGGGTTGAAGATTTTGTTCCTGCTTTATCAGGAGATAAAGGAAATACATGGTTTGTATCAACAACTGAGTTATATGAATACGAAGGTCAAACAATTAAATTAAGAATTAGAGGAATTACAGGAACTGGTTTTGCCTCTGATATTGCTATTGATGATTTAAAATTTGTACCAAAATGTTCTGAGTCTACAACTTGGAATGGAACAACCTGGTCAAATGGAACTGCATCAGCTACAAAAAGTGTAATTTTTACAGGAAATTATACTTCTTCAACTGATTTAGAAGCATGTTCTATAGTCATAACAAATAATGCTCAAGTTACTTTTAATTCTGGAAACACTTTAATTGTTGATGGAGATGTTACTGTTGATGCTGGTGCAGTTCTAACAATTGAAAACAACTCTGCATTACGTCAAATAGATGATACAGCAATTAATACGGGCGCTGTTATTATAAAAAGAAATGCAACGGCAATGAACAGACAAGATTATACCGCATGGTCATCTCCAGTAAACGGACAACAGTTACAGTCATTTTCACCTAATACAGTTTCAACACGTTTTTATGAGTATTTATATACTGGAACAACAACGCCTACAGCATATCAGTCAGTTAATGCAACAACTAATTTTATGCCTGGAAAAGGATATATGATTCGTGCAGATAATACTTATACCGTTTCTACAGTATTTAACGGAGAGTTTTCGGGTGTGCTATTAAATGGAGTCATTAATCAGTCAATTGGTTCAGGGTATAACCTTATAGGAAATCCATACGCATCACCAATAAGTGCAAATGTTTTTCTTAGTGATAATTCTAATATTGAAACATTATATTTTTGGACCAATACAACTGCAGCAACTGGCGGTGCATATCCTCAAAATAATTTTGCTGCATATAATTCTGGTACTGGTGGAGTTGGGGCTTATGCAAGTGCTAAAATTCCTAATGGTACAATTCAAACAGGGCAAGGTTTTTATATCCAAACTTCTTCTGCTTCAACAGCAGTTTTTAATAATAACCAAAGAGTAAACGCATCTACTAGCACACAATTTTTTAGAAATTCAAATGATATTAGTTCTATAGAACGTAATAGAATTTGGTTAAACCTGAACGATTCTAACGTGTCTTATAATCAAATATTAGTTGGTTATATTGAAGGAGCTACAAATGGAGTAGACTCTCAAATGGATGGAAAAACATTAGATAATTCTAAGTCAATGATTTATAATTTATTAAATAATGAAGCTTATGTTATTCAAGGGAAAATGTTACCATTTGATATTGATGATGTTGTTGTGTTAGGTTTAAAAACTTTAACACAAGGAAATTATTCAATATCATTAGAAGAAGTTGATGGATTATTTACAAGCCAAGATGTATTTTTAAAAGATAACTATACAAATATTATTCACGATATAAAGCAATCTGATTATTCGTTTTTTACGCAAGTAGGAACATTTGAAGATAGATTTGAATTGGTTTATAAAAGCGGAGCTTTAAGTAGTGAAGACTTTGAGTTGAATGGTTCGATACTCGTTTATTCTGATGTAAATAATGTAAATCTAAATGCTTCTGAAGAAATAAAAAGTGTAGAAGTGTTTGATTTATTAGGGAGATTATTGTTCCAAAATAATAATGTTGGCCAAAGACTATTCACGATTTCAAGTTTGCAAACAAACAAACAAGCACTTTTTGTAAAAATAAAATTAATGAGCGGTCAAGAAATGACTAAAAAAATTATTCATTAAAAAGATATTATTAAACAGAAAAGTCCTGCAATTGCAGGACTTTTTTTATTTTTGAAGAATGGATCTAGATAATAATAAGCCTATTGTAATTTTTGATAACACATTAAGTGTTGTACGGTCTATATTTGCTGCAATACTATATACAATCACTTTTGGAATAGCATTTTACTATTTCAACTTTTTATATGTAACTGAGTTGAGCGAAGATTCTTTTAAATCATTTCCTCGTTTTATTTTTATTTTTTGTTTTTCTTTTGCGGCATCTGTTAAATTTTCAAAAGTTAATATTGTTGAAGTTGATGTGCTAAATAAATTAATATTCATAACAACTAAGATTGTCTTTTATAAAAAAGTAAAAACTATTGATGCTGTCGAATTTGAATATGTTGTTTTAGCAAATAAAAACTTTTCCTATGAAATTACTTTGTGGTATGACGGTAATAGACACTTTGTTATATTAAGTTTTAATAAAAAAAGTAAAGCTGTTTTATATGCAAAAAGCCTTTGTAAGCAATTAAAAATTGATTTACTAGATAGAACTTCAGGAAAACCAGTATGGATAGAAAACGCTGAATTATGAAATTTCCACAATCATTACAAAATAAAATCAGCAATCGTAAAGAAAATAACGCTTTACGAGTACTAAAGCCACAAAGTCAACTTGTCGATTTTGCTTCAAACGATTATTTAGGTTTTTCAAAGTGTGAATCTATTTTTAATAAATCGCACCAATTTTTAGTAGATAAACAAATAATTCAAAATGGCGCAACTGGTTCTCGATTACTTTCGGGTAATCATGAATTATTTGAACTGACTGAAAACTTTATTGCTAATTTTCATCAAGCGGAAACAGCATTATTGTTTAATTCGGGTTATGATGCTAATGTTGGTTTCTTCAGTACAGTTCCAGAGCGTAATGATATAATTCTTTATGACGAACTTTGTCACGCTTCTATTCGTGATGGAATTCAACTAAGTTTAGCTAAATCATATAAATTTAAGCACAATAACTTAGAAAATTTAGAGGAACTAATTCTCCGTTTTCAGTCTGAAACTATTGAAATTTATATTGTTACCGAATCTGTTTTTTCTATGGATGGTGATTCTCCAGATATTAAAAAAATCGCATTACTTTCAAAAAAACACAAAGCGCTCTTAGTTGTTGACGAAGCGCATTCGTTAGGTGCTTTGGGTGAAAAAGGTGAAGGTTTAGTTCAAAGTCTTGAAGTCCAAGATGACATTTTTGCTAGAATTATGACTTTTGGAAAAGGTTTAGGCTGTCATGGTTCTGCGGTTTTAGGAAGCAATCAATTAAGAGAATATTTAATTAATTTTTGCAGAAGTTTTATTTATACAACAGCGCTTTCACCTCATGCTGTGGCTACAATATTAGTTGCTTATCAAGAGTTGAATTTATCCCAAGATAAAATTCAAAAACTAAAGGAAAATTCTCTATATTTTGATAACTTATGTATTAATTGGGATGGATATAAACCTAATAATTCAAGTATAAAGTCAATTGTAATTTCTGGAAATAGTAAAGTAAAAGAGACTGCACATTTTCTTCAAAAAAAAGGTTTTGATGTGAAGCCTATTTTATCACCAACTGTTCCTGAAGGACAAGAAAGATTACGATTTTGTTTGCATTCGTACAATTCTAAAGATGAAATAAAGCAAGTTTTAGATTTGTTAGCTAATTTATAAAAATAAAAAAATGAAATATTTTATTACAGGAATAGGAACAGATGTTGGTAAAACAATTGCATCAGCCATTATAACCGAAGCATTAGAAGCAGATTATTGGAAACCAATACAAGCTGGTGATTTAGATAATTCCGATAGTCATAAGGTTAAAAAATATATTTCCAATGCTAAAACTACTTTTCATAATAATAGTTATGCTTTAAACACGCCTGCAAGTCCGCATTTAGCAGCAAATATAGATAATGTTGTTATTAATGTAGAAAACATTAAAGTTCCTAAAACGAAGAATAAATTGATTATTGAAGGTGCAGGAGGTTTGTTTGTTCCTTTGAACGAAAAAGATACTATTGTAGATTTAATTCAACCTGATTATAAAGTTATTGTTGTTTCTCGTCATTACTTAGGGAGCATAAATCATACTTTATTGACAATTGAAGCTTTAAAAAATAGAAATATTTCTATTGCCGGAATTATATTTAATGGTGACCAAAATTCAGCTACTGAAGAAATTATCTTATCAAAAACCAATTGTAAATTTTTAGGTCGAATTGAAAACGAACCTTATTTCGATCAAAATGTGGTAAAATATTATGCAGATTTGTTTAGGGAAAATCTTTTAGCAATTAAATAAAATCTAAAAAGTGTAAAGATATAAGTGATTAGACTTTTATCTTTGCATTAAATCTTGAAGAAAACCATCTATTTTCTTTATTTTATTTATAAATCATGACGCTTTCAGAAAAAGACAATTTATACAATTGGCATCCTTATACACAACACAAAAATGCATTTAATCATCCTGTTATTGTAAAAGGAAGTGGCGCTTTACTTTGGGATGATTCGGGTAAAGAATATGTTGATGCAATTGCAAGTTGGTGGGTTAATCCATTCGGGCATAGTAATGTATTTATTGCTCAAGCTATTTTTAAGCAGTTAACACAATTAGAACATGTTCTATTTGGTGGCTTTACACATGAACCCGCTATTTTGCTCTCTGAAAAATTAGCTCAAATTTTACCTAACAATCAAAAACGTTTTTTTTATTCCGATAATGGATCGTCTGCTGTTGAAGTAGCTTTAAAAGTTGCATTACAATATTTTTACAACAAAGGTGAAAAACGTACAAAAATTATCGCTTTTGAAGATGCTTTCCATGGAGATACATTTGGAGCTATGGCAACAAGTGGTATCTCTTTTTTTACAGAAGCTTTCAAAGGCTCAATGTTAGAAGTGGTTCGTATTCCGGTTCCAACCAAAGGGAATGAAGTAAAAAGTGCAAATGCTTTAAAAAAATTAGTTGCTACAAATGACTATGCTGCTTTTATTTTCGAACCATTAGTTCAAGGAGCGGCAGGAATGGTTATGTATTCGTCTTCGGCTTTAGACGAATTAATTTCCATTGCAAAAAAAGGAAATGTTTTTACTATTGCCGATGAAGTAATGACAGGTTTTGGTAAAACAGGTAAAAACTTTGCTTGCGATTATTTAATTGAAAAACCTGACATGATGTGTCTTTCTAAAGCACTTACTGGCGGTACAATTCCTATGGCTGTAACCAGTTTTACGCAAGAAATATTTAATGGTTTTTATGATGATGATGTAAATAAAGCTTTGTTTCATGGTCACACTTTTACGGCTAATCCAACAGGTTGTGCTGCAGCTTTAGCAAGTATTGAATTATTAGAAACAAAAGAAATTCAAAATAACATTCAACTAGTAAATCAAAGTCATTTAGCTTTTGAGCAACATATTAAAAACCATCCTAAAGTTTCCTCTACGCGAGTTTTAGGAGTCATTTTTGCATTGGAAATTAAAGTCAATGGTAAGCAAGATTATTACGGAGAAATGCGAAATAAATTATATTCTTTCTTCATTGAAAAAGGTGTTATACTTCGTCCTGTTGGAAATATTATTTACGTTTTGCCTCCATATATAATTTCAAAAGAACATTTAAAAAAAATATACCAAACCATTGAAGAAGCATTAGATTATATCTAATTTTGTTTGGAGCGTATCTCTTGGTATCTTTGCAATCCATTTTCCTGCTGTTTGTTACAATCTTTTTAATTTTAAAAAAAAATAAAAAGGATTTTCACTTCCATCAGGGCTAATTTTTAATCTTATTACCTTTTTGAAAACATCAATTTCTATAATTTCACAATCCAGTATTTCTGCATTAGGTTCTCAATTTAATGAAATATGGGATTCTTATTTAAATGATTCAAGTTGTATTTCGAAAGAAATTATCAATAATGAGCTTGTTAATGTAGCGAGCTTATCTAAAGAAATTAAAAATGAAATTGAAGATTTAAGAGTTTCAGATTCAAAATATAAATCTTTAGACAATTCTGTGCTCTTTGCAATTTTAGTCGCTAGAAATGCGGTTAAAAACGCTGGTTGGGACAAAAATGATGTATTTGGAATAAACATTGGTTCTTCTCGTGGAGCAACGGCTTTATTTGAAGAATATCACGAAGAATTTTTAAAAACAAAAAGAGTCTCTTTATTAGCTTCTCCAACCACAACCCTCGGTAACATTTCGAGTTGGGTGGCCAATGATTTAAGAAGTCAAGGTCCAGATATTTCTCATTCAATTACATGTTCTACTGCTTTTCACGCTATTTTAAATGGAATTGCATGGATTAATGCTGGTTTTGTAAATAAGTTTTTAGTTGGAGGTAGTGAAGCGCCAATTACGCCGTTTACTATTGCCCAAATGAAAGCGCTTAAAATTTATTCTCGAATAACGGATTCTAATTACCCTTGTTTGGCTTTAGATTTAAATAAAAGGGAAAACACAATGGTTATTGGTGAAGCAGCTAGTGTCGTTTGTTTAGAAAACGGAATTAAAGAAAATGCAATTGCTGTTATCGAAGGAATAGGTTATGCTACCGAAATTCTAGAACATAATATTTCAATTTCTACTGAGGCAGATTGCTTTCAAAAATCAATGAAAATGGCATTAGAGAATGTTTCGCTTAATGATGTTGATGTAATTGTTATGCATGCGCCAGGAACTATAAAAGGAGATTTGTCTGAGTTTAAAGCTATCCAAAAAGTTTTCGGTTCAAAAACTCCATTATTAACTTCTAATAAGTGGAAAGTTGGTCACACATTTGCAACATCTGGAATGTTGAGTTTAGAGTTGGCTATTCTTATGCTTCAAAAACAAGAATTTATTGGAATTCCTTATGTTAATAGTATATCTAAAAAAACTAAAATAAATAAAGTTCTAATTAACGCTGTAGGATTTGGAGGAAACGCAGTTAGTATTTTAATTTCTAAGTAATAAAAAAGCCTTACTAGTTAGTAAGGCTTTTTTATTATGTTAGAGTTTTATTTAAAATTTTGCTCTATTATCTTTAATGTCTGCTTTTTCTTTTATTGCTTGATAAGCTCTTGATTGTGCAGAATTTAATTGTTGTGTTTTTTCTTGCGAAATAAATGAGTTGTAATTTGTTACAGCTGGAGCATTTGCAATAGTTTTTACTTTAACCATATAAACTCCAGAGTTGCCTACAATTAATTTTGAAGTTGCATTTGGTTTTAAGCTAAAAGCAGTACCTACAACTTTTGGTTCGGAACCAATATTTGGTATGATTGGACTTCCAACTGAAATACCTGTAGCGTTTGAAATAGATGCTTTTGAACTTTGTGCAACAGCTTCTAAAGTGCTACCAGACATTTTTTTCTTAATTAATTCAGCTTTCTTTTCATTTTTTAAAATTGGAAGCACAACTTCTTTAGCAGTTGCAATGCTCATTAAACCAGTTTCATTTTTTGATTTAATTTTAGCGATTACATATCCTTGTGGAATATCAAATCTACTAATTGTGCCTACTGAGTTATCGCTATTAAAAGCCCATCTGATAATTTCTCTTTGTGCACCTAATCCTTGAATGTACTCATCAAATGCTCTAATGTTGTTAGATGGTGTTACTGTAGATTTATTAGTAGTTGCTACAGTTTCAAAACCTTTTTCGTTTGCATCTGCTTCAAATTTACTAGCTTTTGTGTAAATTTCATCAATTGTTGCTTCAGAAGGTTCTATTTTTTGAGCAATAGTTCCTAATAATACCGCGTTATATTTGTCAGAAATTTTAATAACGTGGAATCCAAAGTCAGTTTCTACAACTCCAATTGATCCTATTGGATTATTGAATACGAAATCGTTAAAAGTTGGAACCATTTGTCCTGGTGTAATGTTGTCATATTCTCCACCATTTCCTTTTGATCCTGGATCGTCAGAATTTGCAGTTGCTAATGCAGCAAAATTTGCAGGGTTAGCTTTTGCTTGAGCTAATAAGTCATTCGCTAATGCTTGAGCTTCTTCTTTAGTTCTTGTTGATGTAGATTGAGAAGCGCCTGCAAATGAAATTAAAATATGACTTGCTTTTGCGCTTGCATTTGGCTTGCGACCAATCATTCTTGATAAACACTGATGTCCATTGAAAACATATGGTCCAAAAACCTCACCATTATTTAAATTAAATAATTGTTCTTGAAAATCTAACGGTAAGTCTTTTTTAGCTAAATAAGTTGAGTCGAATTTAATATCAGAATTTGCATTTACATATTCACCTATATTTGCAACAGTTTTTAATCCTGGTAATGTGTCATTTTTTCCAGTTGCTTCATTGTAAGCGATTTTTCCATATAAGGCATCGTTTATTGAAACAATCATTGCATCTTCGTCTTGTTTTGAAGGTTTGTTCTCAAATAAAACATAATCAATATCAACTGTGTTGTCTGATTTATATTTTTTTGGATATTTTTTAATGTAAGCCATGATTTCATCATCAGAAACTTTAACTTCATCATCGTTGATGTTTGAAAAAGGAAGAGTTACAAAATCGAAATCAACTTTTTTATTGTCTATCTCATATTTAAATTGTCCTTCAGCTTTAGTTATATACATACCGCCTTTAAGCATATTGTTGTACATTAATTCTTTAGCATACTTTTCAACACTATTTTCATAGCTTTTCCATTGATTCCAAGTTTCTGGATTTGGATCATTTCTTTTCGACTTAACAAATTCTTTGAATTTATTTTCGTCAAATTGACCTGCTTCGTTTAAAAATTGTGGATTCTGAGCAATATTTGGATCAGTTTTAATAATGTTTATTAATTGATCATTACCAATTCTTATTCCAAGTTTTTCAAACTCATCATTAAGTAAAAGACCTCTAACTTCTTGTTCCCAAACACTATTGACAGCTTGAGTATTTGTTGTGCCTTGTCCTTGTTTTTCAGCTTGTGCAACTTTTTGCATAAAATCTTGTACTGCTATTTCTTGACCATTTACAGATCCAACATCATTTGATCCACCGCCAAATCCACCGCCTTTAATAACATCTGCTAATACAAATGAAAACAATGCTAACGCAATGATTACAATTAGAAAGAATGAACGTTGTCTAATTTTAGATAATACTGCCATTTTTATTTAATTTATTTTATATAGAGGGCGAAAATACAATTATCTATTCAATTATAAAATAGTAATTTTATATTTTCAGTTATTTTTTTAAAGTTTTTTACTGTTTCTCATCCAAGATTGAAAGTCGGACTAATTCTATCTTTTTATTTGAAGCGGAATGAATCGTTATTTCGAAATTGTCGATTTTGATTTTTTCTTTGTTTTGTGGTATTTCTTTCGTGTTATTAACTATAAAGCCTCCAAGAGTAATGTATGAATCAGATTCAGGTATGTTTAAGTTGTATTTTTGATTAATAAATTCAACATCCAACCTTCCAGAAAATAAATATGTGTTTTCTTCGATAATTTCATCTATTAACTCTTCTTCTAAATCATGCTCATCTTCAATTTCGCCAAAAAGTTCTTCAATAATATCTTCAACAGTTATAATTCCGGATGTTCCTCCATATTCATCTAAAATAACAGCAACA
>PKEA01000034.1 GCA_002862805.1 Flavobacteriaceae bacterium
TAAATCATTTAAAATTTTTAGTTCCAATGATTACTTCAAAAGAAGCACACGATTAATAACTTCTATTACTTACCAAAAAACAAATTATTTGACAAAAGCAACATCTTATGCTGATCCTTATGATTATTTTTCAAACACAAAAAATATAATTGGACAAATAGGAATTACTTCGCAAAAATACTATAAAGATCAATTTTTATTTAATTATGATATTACTGAAGACGTACCTTATGGGGAAATATTTGCAATTATTATTGGTCTTCAAAACAAAAACAATCAAGAACAAATGTATTTTGGAGCAAAAGCATCAAGAGGCAGAAAATACAGTTTTGGCTACACTAGTTTTGACCTAGAATGGGGAAGTTTTTTTAATAATAACACTGCATTTCAAACAGCTTTTAAAACCGAAATTAACTATATAAGTCCTTTAATTGAGCTAAAAAATTGGAAAATTAGACAATTTATAAAACCTTCATACACTTGGGGAAACAACAGAAACCCGTCTGAAAAGGACAAATTATCTTTAAATGAAGAATATGGGATTCAAGGCTTCAATAGCTCTATTTTAGGCACACAAAAATGGCTAGTATCATTTCAAACACAAACATATACACCCGGAAGTTGGAATGGTTTTAGATTTAGTCCCTATCTTAATTTTACTTTAGGAAGCATCAACCACAAAAATGTTGATTTATTTAAAAATAAAGTGTACACTAAAATTGGTATTGGAGCATTAATTAACAACGACTTCTTAGTTTTTAATAGTTTTCAAATTTCATTTTCTTATTACCCAAATATTCCGTTAGAAGGAGACAACATCTTAAAAACAAATTCTTTCGAAAACAATGATTTGTCACTTCCTGAATTTCAACTAAATAAGCCAGAATATATTAATTATCAATAAAATATTTTTTATTAGTCTATAAAAATTAAAAAGAGTAGTTTTGCACAAAATTTAAAATTAGTAAAAATTGCTTTAAAGAAAGCACTTTATCTCCTTGATTATGAATATGAAAAAAATTGTTGAGTATAGAAAACTACTTAACGTTACTAAAGACGCTACTTTAAAAGAATTAAAGTCAATTTACAGAAACAGTATGAAAGAAAATCATCCTGACAAGTTTACTAATGAAGAAGATAAATTAGCAGTAGAAGAATTAAGCACTTTAACTATTGAAGCATATCATTTTTTAGTAAGTATTGCTCCTGAAACTTTAGAAAAAGACAAAGCAGAATATACCAAAACAACCACTTCAGTTAATATATTAGATTTTTATATGGAAAAAACTGTATTATATGTTCATTTCTTAGACGGAAGTAAATATGAATACTTTGGAGTTCCAAAAAACACATACATAAAAATGGTTAACGCAGAATCTCCAAGTAGATTTGCAAGACGTCATGTTTACAACAATTTCTTATACAGAAGCGCGAGCAAATTAGTTGCTGCTGAATAAATAAAAAAAACCTTTCATTTGAAAGGTTTTTTTTATTTATTCAACAACTGTTAATTTTCGTATATTAGTCTTACCAATTTTAAAAACTAATCATATGGAAATTAACTTTTTTGCTATTTTAACAGCTGCTTTATCAAGTTTTGTAGTCGGATTTATTTGGTATCATCCAAAAGTTTTTGGAACTATTTGGATGAACGAAACAGGAATGACTGATGAGAAAGCAAGACAAGGAAATATGCTAAAAATATTCGGACTTACTTTTGTTTTCGCTTTTATACTAGCATTTTACATGCAAGTTTTAACTATTCATCAATTAGGAGTTGCCGGATTAGTAGGAGGAAATATTGAAAATGCTAAACCATCTTACTTTGCTTTTATGAGTGATTATGGCGAAGCATATAGAACTTTTAAACATGGTGTATTTCACGGTTTATTATCAGGTTTATTTATATCGCTACCTGTAATTGCTACAAATTGTTTATTTGAACAAAAATCATTTAGATATGCTGCAGTAACTGCTGGATATTGGATTGTTGTTATGTCAATTATGGGCGGAATAATTTGTGCTTGGAAATAAATATGAATAAATGTTGTCTTTTTAACATTTTATTTAATACCAATCGTCCTATTTTTGTGGGACGATTTTTTTATTTTGGAAAACATAAACTTTAAAGTATATACATCTATTTCAACTCTTCCGGAAAACTGGAATGAAGTAGCTGCATCAAATCATTTTTTACAAACTCCTTATTTACAAGTGCTAGAAAATTCTGCACCTACAAATATGGAATGTTTTTACATAGGAATATTTGAAAATGACAAGTTAGTTGGAACACTTTTATCCCAATATTTAGATTTAAATAAACTAGAGTCTTTTGGAGAAAGAGATAGCTGTTTAAAAACACACATTCGAAATTTTATTTTTAAAAACTTCGCCTCACATGTTCTCTTCATTGGAAATAATATGATATCAGGACAAAATGCTTATGCCCTTTCTAAAGAAATTGAACATAAATGTTTAAGTAAATTATTAATTGATTGCAGCAATGCACTTATTATTTACTTTAAAAATAAAGGAATTAAAATACACATTGTTTCATTTAAAGATTTTTACAAACAAAACGCAACTCTGTTCAAAAAGAATTATTTTAATAACCTTTACGAATTTAACGCGCAACCTAATATGATTTTCAATTTAAATGAAATTTGGAATTCAAAAGAAGATTATGTTGCTGCATTTACAAAAAAATACAGAGACCAATACAAAAGAGCACATAAAAAATATAATGGAATTATTGAAAAAGAACTTAGCTTAGATGATGTAATTTTTCATGAAAACAGAATTAATGAACTTTATCATTATGTTGCCAAAAACGCCCCTTTTAATACTTTTTTTCTAGCTGAGAATCATTTTTCGACATTTAAAAAGCAATGTGGAAGTAGATTTAGAATATTTGGTCATTTCTTAAACGACAAACTTGTTGGTTTTCACACGCTTTTACTTAACGAAGATGTTTTAGAAACGTATTTTCTTGGTTATGATGACGAAATTCAAAAAAACAACATGTTATATCTAAATATGTTGTATCATATGACTGAATTTGGTATTGAAAATCATTTTAAAAAAATAATCTTTGGACGAACCGCAATAGAAATTAAAAGTTCAATTGGTGCAGAACCAGTTTACATGTCGGGTTTTATCCTGCACACAAATTCATTTGTAAATAAATTTATAGGAAAAATATTTCAAAGCCTTGAACCCAATTTAGAATGGAATCAACGTCATCCTTTCAAATAAAAAAACCAATTAAATTAACAATTGGTTTCATATTTTACAAAGAATCTATTTCTTCTTGAACAACTTCCCAGTCTTCCAATAATTGATCTAATTCTTTCTTTTTCTTCTCGTAAGCTGTAAAAAAAGCTGCATTTTCAATTAACTTATCATAATTTGAAGCTAATTCTCTATCGTCTTTTTGAATATCTTTTTCTAATTGCTGAATTTGACTTTCAATCTTACTTAATTTATTTTGTAATGATTTATTTTTCTTTTGATCTTCATAAGACAAACTCTTCGCTTCATTTTTTTCTTTGGGCTTAATCACTTCATCAACCTTTTCAAAAGCACGCATGTCATTTGCCTTCTTTTGCTCCAAGAAGAAGTTTATATCACCTAAATTTTCACGAATTTTTTGATCTTTAAATTCATAAGTAACATTTGCTAAGCCTTGTAAAAAATCTCTATCGTGAGAAACCAATAACAATGTTCCTTCATATTTATTTAATGCCGCCTTTAAAACATTCTTAGACTTAATATCTAAGTGATTCGTTGGCTCATCCATCAAAAGCACATTAATTGGCTGTAAAAGCAGCTTACAAAGCGCCAAACGGTTTCTTTCACCTCCAGATAATACTTTTACTTTCTTTTCCACGTCATCACCTCTAAAAAGAAACGAACCAAGCATATCTCTAACCTTAGAACGATTAGAATCTGTAGCTGCTTCAAGCATTGTATCTAACAAGGTTTTTTCACCATCTAAATACTCAGCTTGGTTTTGGGCGAAATAACCAACTTGTACATTGTGACCTAATTTAATACTTCCTTCATATTCAAACTCATTTACAATTGCTTTAATAAAAGTAGATTTTCCTTGGCCATTTTGACCAACGAAAGCGATTTTACTTCCACGCTCAACCAATAACGAAATATCTTTTAAAATAGTTTTATCTCCGTAAGACTTTGTAACATGTTCAGCTTCAACTACAACTCTACCTGGAACTTGAGAAACAGGAAATGAAATATTCATTACAGAATTATCATCTTCATCTACTTCAATACGTTCTACTTTATCTAATTTTTTAATTAAAGATTGCGCCATTGATGCTTTAGATGCTTTTGCTCTAAATTTTTCAATTAACTTTTCGGTTTCTTCAATTTTTTTAGCCTGATTTTTTTGAGTAGCCAATTGCTTTTCGCGAATTTCATGACGTAATTCTAAATATTGAGTATAGGGTTTGTTGAAATCATATGCTTTTCCTAATGAAATTTCAATAGTTCTATTAGTTACATTATCCAAAAACATTTTATCATGGGATACAATAACCACAACTCCAGAAAAGTTTCTTAAAAAACCTTCTAACCAAATAATACTTTCAATATCTAAGTGATTTGTTGGCTCATCTAAAAGCAGAATATCGTTAGACTGAAGAAGAAGTTTAGCTAATTCAATACGCATACGCCAACCTCCTGAAAAAGTATCGGTTTGATTATTAAAATCTTCACGTTTAAAACCAAGACCTAAAAGAATTTTCTCTGTATCACCCACGTAATTATAACCACCGAGAACATCATAATGGTGAGTTACATCACTAAGTTCTTCAATAATTTTTAAATATTCCTCTGATTCATAGTCAGTTCTTGTTACCAACAAATGATTTAACTCATCTAATTTCAGCTCAGCTTTTTTAATTTCTTCAAAAGCTTGATAAGCCTCTTCTAAAACAGTTCTTCCTTCTTCAAAATCAATATCTTGGCGAAGAAAACCCATTTTCACTTCTTTTTCAGTAGCTATAACACCAGAATCTGGTTTAAAATCACCCGCCAAAATTTTCAACATAGTAGATTTTCCAGCTCCATTTTTTCCAACTAATCCAACTCTATCTCCAGAACCTAATCTAAAAGTAACTTCTTCAAACAAATATGTTCCGCCAAACGAAACCGACAAATTATGAATATTTAACATCTTCTTTTTGTAATGATTGTTACACAAATAAACACCTTAATTGGTATCTTTGTGTAAAATTTATGCAAATGTTAAAAAAAGGATCCAAACTATATAGTATTTTAACAGGAAGTTGTCCAAAATGCCATGAAGAAAGTATGTATTTGAATAAAAATCCATATAATTTAATGGAAATTTACAAAATGCATGAAAAATGCAGTCATTGTGAAACAAGATATAAAATTGAACCTTCTTTTTTTTATGGAGCAATGTATGTAAGTTATGCGGTAGGAATTGCATTTGCAGTTGCAGCATTTGTCATTTCATATATCTTTTGCAGTAGCACTTTAAAAACTGCTTTTATAGTAATAATAATTACTCAAATATTACTTATGCCTTTCACAATGAGAGTGTCAAGAAATATTTGGGCAAATATTTTTATACATTTTGATAAAAACTGGAAAAACAAAAAAGGAACTAAAAACTAGTTCCTTTTTTTATAAATTCTATCTATGTTAATTTCTTCATCTAGAGGAATATTATTCTCAATGTAATTAAATAATTGATGTGCTAAAAATGGACCCAACATAACTCCTCTTGTTCCTAGACCATTAAGAATATACATATTTGGATGATTTGGATGTAGACCAACTAATGGCCTTCTGTCTTTTACCGTAGGACGAACTCCTGCAAAATGCTCAAGTACTTCGTATTTACAATTAATCAATTCTTCTAACTTAGATAATAATTCAGTTTTTGCTTCTTCAGTTGTAGTGTTTGTTTTATCACTCCAATCATAAGTTGCACCTACTTTATAACAATCATTCCCAATAGGAATAATAAAAATACTAGCATTAATAATTGATTCAATTTTTAAATCTGCGGATTTAATAAGTAATAATTCCCCTTTTGTACCATCTAATGGTAAATCTTTAAAAAAAGGATTAGAATGCATACCAAATCCTTCAGCAAAGATTACATTTTTTGCTTTCACATCCTTATAGGCAACAAAATCATCACCAAACTCGAAGAGAGAATAATCTATTCTTTCAGAAATCAAAAGATTATTTACAATAAGATATTTTGAATAAGCATCAACTAAACAATTAACATCTAAATAACCAGTTTGATAAACTTCCCCGAAACCAAATTTGGCATTAATAGAAACATTCGTATTATTTAATAAGGTTGTAGAAAGAAAAGGTGATAAATTTGGTTTATCAGAAGCTTGAAACCAGTTATTTTGCTCTTCAATAGAATTAAAAACTCTAAGAACTGGAACATTATAATCAAACTTACAAAAAAGTTTCTCTTCTAATTGTTTATAGAAAACAGTAGACAAGGCAAGTTGTTCTTTAGCTTTCCAAACTTCGCTAAAACGTTTTAGGATAACAGGATTATACATTCCACCCGCAACTTTAGAAGAAGGCTGAGAACCATCATCAAAAACAAGAACTGACTTGTTATTTTGAATTGCAATTTCGGAAAAAGAAACTCCAGCAATACCAGCACCAACAATTAAATAATCTATCATAATACAAAAATAAAAAAACTCTTACCAATGGTAAGAGTTTTTTTTATGAATTGGAGAAAAACTATATTAATAATTCCACATATCTTGTTCGAAATCTCTAATTTTTTCTTTAACACGCTCAGACTCTAATAATTGCATTTGCGCATTTTCTTTCATATAATCTTTAATCAATCTATCACCGTAAACATTCTCTTCTAGATAAATTACACCATTAAAACGACGCGAATTTAACAAGTGATCAAATGTAAATGGCATAGCCGAATTTCTATCATTAAAAGCTTTAGCTTCGTGCAAGATATCTCTAGCTGCAGGAAAGTATACCCAAAATAATTCGATATAATCTTTTACATCATTATTCATTGTATATACATCCGGAACAATTGGACAAATACCTAACATTCTGTATTTTAATTCACCTTGACGCTTATCAAAATACCAATATCCAACTAATTTATAAGCATCTACATGAAATGCTTCAATTTGTGTTTTAACAATATATTCTTCAGGAATAGATTCTCCAGCATTGTAATATTCTCTACCTGCATCGGTAGTATCAATAAATACTAAAGAAGCTTCAATATCCTTTAAAGATTTTTTGTCAGTAAAATAACTAGAATCATAGATCTCTGTAATTTTACCATCTTTAATTCCATCAATAAGCACTTTATATAAAGGCTTTCTGTCTGGACCTAAATCACCTTCAATAGGAAAATAGAAAGGAAAATTAACACGCTCATCTAGATCAACAATTTCCCATGTACGTTTACCCATTAAGATATCTCTATCATGAACATAACCGTAAGGCATTGGTTTATCATTGTCAGCTACTAATTCTGCTTCAGTCTTCTTACCTATTTGATCAGGTGTCTTTGCATTTAATAAATTAGATTGAGCAAAGGTAAAAGTTGAACTTAAACCTAAAGCAACTACTAATATAAAATTTCTCCAATTCATTTTTTTATTCTTTTAGTTTATAAATAAACTCTGAAAGTTAATTTTTATTGTACTTCAAATGTACAAGGAGCAGTTTTCTTTAACATAATAGAACTACCTCTTAATTTTGTTTTAATCTCAGAAATAACAACTAAGTCACCTCTACTAGCTTTAGCAATAGCTGCTTTTGCTCTACCATCCATACGTGTTCCATTAACAACAATTGTAGGTTGTCCAGGCACTTTAATGTTAAAACTAACAACATCAATATTTAATTCAAAATCAAAATCCTCTAATTTAGCACCAACTGAAGAAACTTCTAAACTGTTCTTAGGTCCTTTTGCGCTATATTCACCACGGATTGTACCCATTGGTGCAGGGATATCTTTAATTCTGAATATTTTCTTATCCGAAACAGGTTTACCATCAGGTAATTTACCGTTTACGTTAATAGTAACCTCACGTCCTGAACCTGGATTCATGTTGTATTTACCTACACCAGATCCTTTAGACAAACCAGCACCAGAAGCACTTACTTTATCATCTGAAATACCAGCAAATGAAATTGTCATTGGGTTAGTTACACCTCTATAAACAACATTCATTTTATCTGCCGAAATAGTAGCAGAATTTGGTCTAGGAACTACTACATAGTTACCTTTAATTGGTAAACTAACAACTTTACCACCTTCATCAAAGTTAAATGAACCCGTAATTTCATGCTCTCCAACACTACCTGCATTGAAAGAGAAATTAGCCTGTCCAGCTTCGGCTTTTACAGTTTGACCATTAACAATAACAGATTTAGCTACTAATGTTGGATCGAATTTACCTAATATAACTCTTCCTTTTACAGCTTCTCCTTGGAAAAAAGCTGATTTTTCAGGAACAACTATTGGCTGATAAGCAGTTAAAGATGCTGCAGCAACTAAGTCAGATTGAAACATTCCACTAATAACATCACTTTCAGTGGTTTTAATATCTGCTTGTAATTGAGATAATTTAGTAACTGTAGCTATTAAAGGGAAACCTTTATAGTTATAATCTAACCAATTTAAAGTTGCACCTGCACTTTTAGATTTTACAGGAGCAGTTGCAAATCTAGCTTCAATTTTCTTCATTTCTGGATCAGAAATAGAACTTCCTCCTGCTTTTTTAATATCTGATGAAAAAGCTGCAAGTCTATCTAAAAACTCTTGACCTTTAGGTGTTGGTTTATCACCAGCGAACCACATTTCATCAACAGCATCTCCTTTATCCATTGCTTCAAATGGTAAATTACCATCTTCGTCTCTAGGATAATCTTTAGTTATTTCAGTTTTAATTTTTTCAATATAATCAGAAAAGTCTTTAGCTAATTTTCTAATTTTATCAACTTTTGCTTTCTTATCACCAAACTGACCTGGTTGATCAGCTGCTTTTTGAGCTAATTGTTCAAATGAAGACTGATTACGCACATCAGCAATTCCATTTGATTCTATAATTTTGTTATTTAAAATCCCAAAAGCAGATAATACTTCTTTTGACATATTTAAAGCTAACATTGCGATGAAAACCAAGTACATTAGGTTTACCATCTTTTGTCTAGGACTTAATTTTCCTCCTGCCATTTTCCTGTAATTAGTTTTTGATTATTAATTTATTTAATTTTCGATAAAACTAATTATCCTCTGTTATTCATAGCAGTTAACATTCCACCATAAACTGAGTTTAAAGATGCGATGTTAGAAGTCATAGACTGCATTTGTTCTTTTAATTTAGATGCATTTTCAGCAATTTCTTTATTAGCTTCAGCATTTCTAGAAGCACTTTCTAATTGTACTTTATACAAACTATTTAAAGCTTCCATCTGAGCAGCTGCTTGAGACATTTCCTCAGCATATTTCTTTTGACCTGCCATAGCATCTACAGTTGGAGAAATACTTTTAGCAGCTCCTTCAAAATTTTTGATACTAGCTCCTAAACTTTCCATTAAAGCACCATCAATTTTTGCTTCTTTTAACATGTTATCTAATTTTTGAGACAACAATCCTTGTGCTTCAGCTGGATTTTCTTTCTTAGGTTTTTTATCATTAGCAACACCGTTTGCTAATTCTGGATATACTAAAGTCCAGTCTAATTCATCTTCTGGATTATCAAATGCAGATAAACCGAAAATTAAAGCCTCTGTTCCTAAACCTACGATCAACATCAAACTAGCTCCTGGCCAGTGCATTAATTTAAATAATGCTCCGATGATTACTACTGCCGCTCCCATACCGTAAGCGAAATTCATTGCTTTTTTGCTTAAAAATCCCATAATAAAATTTGTTAGTTAGTTAAGTTAAATATAAAATTGGTTAATATTTATTATTTTGGACTGTTTCCAGTCGAACCAGTACCCATATAATCTTGTACAGTTCTAAATCCGATGTAACTTCTAGCTGAATCAGCGTATTCGAAATCACGTGTTGCTACTTGTAAAAAGTAACCAACATCTTTCCAAGAACCACCTCTTACAACCTTACGTTGATTTTTACGGTCTGGAACATTTGGATTCATAGTAGAAACAAACTCATATGCAGATGCATCATAAGAAGACTCAGTCCATTCAGAAACATTACCTGCCATATTGTATAAATTGTAATTATTTGGCTCATACGAACGTGCCTCAACAGTATACAAAGCACCGTCAGCTGCATAATCACCTCTATTTGGTTTAAAGTTAGCCATAAAACAACCTCTATCATTTTTAGCATAAGGACCTCCCCATGGGAAAGTTGCAGATTCTATTCCACCTCTAGCAGCGTACTCCCATTCAGCCTCTGTTGGCAAACGGAAAGAATTCACTTGATCTCTACCTTTTTTCTTTTTAATATAAGAATTCTTATATAAAGTTCTCCAAGCACAAAATGCTTTAGCTTGATTCCAAGACACACCTACTACAGGATATTCTCCATAAGCTTGATGCCAAAAATAATCATTATGCATTGGCTCATTATACGAATAAGCGAAATCTTTTATCCAAGCAGTTGTATCAGGATAAACTTCAATTGGTTTCGTGTTTTCATAAAGACCTTTACGACCTTTTTTCTTAACCGCTTCATTCCAATCAACTTCTCTAAATTTGAACTTTAATTTAGAAACATCTAAAGTTTTTAAACCATTATAAGATTCAGATTCTGGTAAATACATAGAATCCATTACTTCAACATAATACTCATCTGGATATTTCTGAGGATCATCAAGTAAATTAATTTTCTTATTTAGCTTTCTCCCTGCATACATATCGTCATCCGTACCAATACTGTAGTAGTTTTCATACATATACTTGTCGTAAGCTGACATTTCTTCAACATTAGCATCAGCAAAAGCATAATCCCCAATACTTCCACCTTCTTTACCACTTCTACCACCTTCAGCAGGTTTTTGACCTACTTCGTCTGCAAGAATTGCTAATCTTGTTCTGATTGTTGAATCTTTCACCCATCCAATGAATTGACGGTACTCACTATTCGTTATTTCTGTTTCATCCATATAAAACGAACGAACCGTAACTGTTTTTGTTGGAGCATCTTGGATATTAGCTAAATCATCATCTGATTTACCCATAATAAAGGCTCCGCCTGGAATTAATGTCATTCCATAAGGCTTTTCTGGATGCCATTTTTTTCCTTTGACACCTACTAACTCACCTCTATCACCCTTACTACAACTAGCAAAAAATGACAAAATCAACGTAAATGCAACTAACTTCTTCATATAAACTGGGGTTAATTATAATTTTTCTTTTAAAGGCGTAAACCTATTTAATAATTTTGAAAAAAACAATTATTTTTAAAAAAAATCTTAAAAATATATTAAAATTAACAAAACCAAGGTAAAACTATCCTTTCATATTTTATATTAAACAATATTTCTTCTTTGAGCTTTCCACCATCTTTCAGGAACATCTCCCTCACAAGACGCTAAATAATCTTCATAAGAACAAGGTAATAACGTATTTCTTTTTAATTTATTATTAACATTTGTAAATAATGATATTTCAATCCACCACCTACTTGTTTTATCACTCTTGTAAAAAACAAGTTCATCATCATCAATCAACACGGTATATTTAAGATAACTTTCTTTACTACCAAAAGGATACTCGTTAGATCTAAAACTGAAACCTTCTAAAAAATACCAAATCACTTGAGCAACTAAATTAAATTCAACTGAAGTTAAATTAAAGTTAAACACTCCAAACGAAGAAACTTTATCACTAATTCCAGCGTATCTTGCTAAGGCACAAATTTCCTTACCTGTAAACCCATTTGGGTTAAAATCAATAAAATTACCCGAAAAAGACGACTGAACCGAAGTCATATCAACACTTACAATATCAGCATCTCTAAAAACTGGTTCTGCAATTGTTATGTTATTTGAAACCTCACCAAGTCGATATGCTTCAAAGTAAAGCTTATCAATTAAATCAATCTCTTCTTGCGAATTAAAATACGTTTGAAAACCAATATTACTGTAGTTAAACAGATTATTGGGCTCTTCAACGATTATATTTGTCAGAAAAGAGTTGGCCAAGTTACTATTTTCTTTTGAAAAATCAAATTTATTATCAATAGAAATAAAATTCACCATTTGATCTAATTCATCATACGACCTATACATAGGATAAGATAAATCTTGACTACCACCAACGATAATAGGTATAATTTTTTTTCTTAATAAATCTTCGCAAATAGTTTGGACTAAAAAATAAGTATCCTTTAATGACGCTCCAGCCTCAATTGTTCCTAAATCTGCAATTGCAACACTCCAGTTCCCTGGGTATAAACTATACAAAACTTTTCTAAAATCATCTAAAGCTCCATGTGAATTTTCTTTTTCCAAACCTCTAAAATCATTTACTCCAATTATTGCAATAGAAATAGCATCTAAGTTTGGGAATTCACTTTCTGTATGTAAAGTAATTTTCCTACCTAAAGACTGAACCGGTAACTTACTAATATACTCAACACAAGAAGATGACAATGGTTGTAGAAAATCAAACACCATAAACTATTTTTTAGTTGTTTTTTTCTTTACTGGCGATTTCTTTTTAGCTGTAGCTTTTTTTGCAGGTGCTTTTTTCTCTATCATTTCCTTAGCTTCATCTAAAGTTAGCGCTTTAGCATCTACATCTTTACTCAATTCTATTTTTACTTTACCTTTTAAGATAACACTTCTTCCCCAACGTGCTTTTTCAACACGAATTCCATCTTCTTTCCAATCATGAATAACTTTATCTATTTCTTTTTGAATTTTATCTTCGATAAGCTCAACAATATCTTGTTGAGATAAGTTATCAAAATCATATTTCTTGTTTACATTAATAAACATTCCATTCCATTTTAAAAACGGTCCAAACCTACCTACTCCTTTTTGCACAGGTAATTCCTGAAATGACGCAATTGGAGCGTCTGCCGCTTCTTTTTCCGCAATTAATTCTTTAGCTCTATCAAAAGTAACATCTAAAGGATCTTCTCCTTTTGGCAATGATATAAATACTGTTCCAAAACGAACATAAGGACCGAAACGACCGTTATTTACTTCAACTTCTTCATCTTTATATTTTCCTAAATTTTTAGGTAATAAAAATAATTTCAAAGCCTCCTCTAAAGTTATAGTTCCAATATTTTGATCAGACATTAAACTTGCAAATTGTTTCTCTTCATCTTCTGCATCACCAATTTGAGCCATTGGTCCAAATTTACCTAAACGAACAGAAATTGGTTTACCCGATTTTGGATCGGTACCTAAAATTCTTTCACCACTTTCTCTATCTGCATTTTCTTCAACATCGACAACATTTGGATGAAATTTAGAATAAAACTCATTCATCATGTTTGCCCAATCAATGTTACCTTCAGCAATTTCATCAAAATCTTGCTCTACTTTTGCCGTAAAGTTATAATCTAAAATTGCCGAGAAATTTTTAACCAAGAAATCATTTACAATGGTACCAATATCTGTTGGAACTAACTTTCCTTTATCTGAACCTACATTTTCAGTCAAAACTTGCGATTTAATAGTCGAAGCTAATAATGAAATTTGTGTGTATTTTCTTTCTACTCCTTCAGAGCTTCCTTTTTCAACGTAATTACGATTAATAATTGTTGAAATGGTTGGCGCATAAGTCGACGGACGACCAATCCCTAATTCTTCTAATTTTTTTACCAAAGCAGCCTCAGTATAACGTGCTGGTGGTCTAGAAAAACGCTCAGTTGCCTGAATATAAGTATTTGTTAATTTCTCGTTTGTTTTCAAAGCCGGAAGCATTCCTTCTTGCTCTTCCTCATCATCATCATGCCCTTCAAGATACACTTTTAAGAATCCTTCAAATTTAATTACTTCACCACTTGCTACAAAAACTTCATTATGATTATTTGCTTCAATTTTAACATTTGTACGTTCTAGCTGTGCCTCACTCATTTGAGAAGCTAAAGTTCTTTTCCAAATTAAATCATATAAACGCGCTTGATCTCTGTCGATATTTACAGTATGTAAAGACATGTCTGTAGGACGAATTGCTTCGTGCGCTTCTTGAGCTCCTTTACTTTTTGAAGTATAATTTCTTGGCTTACTGTATTCTTTACCATACGAACGGATAATTTCTGACTCTGCAGAAGCCATTGCTTCATTCGACAAATTAACACTATCTGTTCTCATATAAGTAATCAAACCGGCTTCATATAACCTTTGTGCAATTTGCATTGTAATTCCAACTGGTAAATATAATTTACGAGCAGCTTCTTGTTGCAAAGTTGAAGTTGTAAATGGCGCTGCTGGAGATTTTTTTGTTGGTTTTTTTTCTAAATCAGCTACCTTATAATTAGAACCAATATTTTTTTGCAAAAAGTCTTCTGCTTCTTTTTGTGTATTAAAATTTTTAGGGAGCTTTGCTTTAAATGATTTTCCAGCTTCATTTGTAAATTCAGCTGTTATAGAATAAGTTCCTTGCGGATTAAACTCTTGAATTTCTCTTTCACGTTCTACTATTAATCGAACAGAAACCGACTGAACTCTTCCTGCAGACAAACCACCTTTTACTTTTTTCCATAAAACAGGCGATAATTCGTAACCAACTAATCGGTCTAAAACCCTACGTGCTTGTTGTGCATTTACTAAATTATAATCGATTCCTCTAGGATTTTCAATTGCTTTTTGAATAGCAGATTTCGTAATTTCATGAAAAACAATACGCTTTGTTTTATTTTCATCTAACTTAAGTTCTTCTGATAAATGCCAAGAAATAGCTTCTCCTTCTCGGTCTTCATCGGAAGCCAACCAAACCATGTCGGCTTTTTTAGATAAGTCTTTTAATTTTTTTACTAAAGCTTTCTTATCTGGTGAAACCTCATACTTAGGTTTAAACCCATTTTCTACATCTACTCCAATTTCTTTAGAAGGTAAGTCTGCAATATGTCCATAACTAGATTCAACTTGAAAATCTTTACCTAAAAATTTCTCTATTGTTTTTGCCTTTGCAGGTGACTCAACTATTACTAAATTCTTCGCCATTATAAAATTTGTTTGGCGCAAAAGTATAGGTTTTTTTTAAATTTAAGGATTTTAGAAAAAAAATTAAGATAAGATTTTACTTTTTTAAGTTAAAATACATCATGAAAAAATCTGTCAAGTTGTCATATTTTACTTTTTAGTATTATCTTTGTAGTTGCAAAAAAGAGAAAGAACTTTTATGGAAAAGACAATTGACGAAAACAAACAAGGAACAAAACTTGTTTTAGAAGAAAAGAAAGAAAACACTAAAAAACTTTTTATAGAAAGTTATGGTTGCGCTATGAATTTCTCTGATAGTGAAATTGTAGCTTCAATTCTTAACAATCAAGGATATAATACTACAGACAAACTTGAAGATGCCGACTTAGTTTTAGTTAATACATGTTCTATTAGAGATAAAGCAGAACAAACTATTAGAAAAAGACTTCAAAAATATAATGCTGTAAAACGAGATATTAACCCTAACATGAAAGTTGGTGTTTTAGGCTGTATGGCAGAACGCTTAAAAGAAAAATTTCTTGAAGAAGAAAAAATTGTCGATTTAGTTGTGGGTCCTGATGCTTATAAAGACATTCCAAACTTATTAAATGAAGTTGAAGAAGGAAGAGATGCTATAAATGTTATTCTTTCTAAAGAAGAAACCTATGGCGACATTTCTCCTGTTCGTTTAAACAGCAACGGAATAAATGCTTTTGTATCTATTACACGCGGATGTGATAATATGTGTACTTTTTGCGTGGTTCCATTTACAAGAGGAAGAGAACGAAGCAGAGAACCGCAAAGTATTTTAGACGAAATAGCTGATTTATGGAATAAAGGATATAAAGAGGTATGTTTATTGGGTCAAAATGTAGATAGTTATTTATGGTATGGCGGAGGACTTAAAAAAGATTTTGATAAAGCTTCAGAAATGCAAAAAGCAACATCGGTAGATTTCGCACAATTATTAGACATGTCTGCAAAAGCATTTCCAAAAATGCGTTTCCGTTTTTCTACTTCAAATCCGCAAGACATGCATGAAGAGGTATTACACGTTATTGCAAAACATCAAAATGTTTGCAATTACATACATTTGCCTGTTCAAAGTGGAAGTACGAGAATTTTAAAAGAAATGAATCGTCAGCACACACGTGAGGAATACATGTCTTTAATTGATAAAATCAAACAAATAATTCCAGATTGTACGATTTCTCAAGATATGATTACAGGTTTCCCAACAGAAACTGAAGAAGATCATCAAGACACATTGTCTTTAATGCGCTATGTAAAATATGATTTTGGTTATATGTTCTCTTATTCTGAAAGACCAGGAACTATGGCCGCGAGAAAACTAGAAGATGATGTACCCGAAGAAGTTAAAAAACGTAGATTACAAGAAATAGTAGACTTACAACAAGAATTATCATTAGAAAGAACACAACGCTTTTTAGGACAAACAGTGGAAATTTTAGTAGAAAGAGAATCTAAAAAATCTAAAGATGAATGGAGCGGAAGAAATTCCGAAAACATGGTTACTGTTTTTCCAAAAGAAAACTATAAACCTGGCGATTTTGTAATGGTTGAAATTTACGATTGTTCATCAGCTACTTTAAAAGGGAAAGCTATTGGTTATTCTGAAATGAATTAAACTATTAAAAACTATCTAAACTATCAATTGTAAATTACTAATTATCAATTAAATATGGAATCTATACAAGCCACAAAACAACGATTTGAAATCATTGGAAATGATCCAAAATTAAATCGTGCTATTGAAAAAGCAATACAGGTTGCTCCTACTGATATTTCTGTATTAGTAACTGGGGAAAGTGGTGTTGGTAAAGAAAGTATTCCCAAAATAATCCATTCACTTTCTCATCGCAAGCATGCAAAATATATAGCTGTAAACTGTGGAGCAATACCAGAAGGTACGATTGACAGTGAATTATTTGGACACGAAAAAGGTTCGTTTACTGGCGCAACAAACTCTCGTGATGGGTATTTTGAAGTGGCTGATGGAGGGACTATATTTTTAGACGAAGTTGGTGAATTACCGCTAACCACTCAAGTACGTTTATTACGTGTTTTAGAAAATGGCGAATTTATTAAAGTTGGTTCTTCAAAAGTTCAAAAAACAAATGTTCGAATAGTAGCTGCCACAAACGTTAACATGTTTGATGCTATTGAAAAAGGAAAATTTAGAGAAGATTTATATTACCGTTTAAGTACTGTAGAAATTTTACTTCCTCCTTTAAGAGAAAGAAAAGAAGACATTCATTTATTGTTTAGAAAATTTGCGGCTGATTTTGCTCATAAATACAAAATGCCTCCTATTAAATTATCTAACGAAGCTATTCAATATCTTATTCAATATAGATGGAGTGGTAATATTAGGCAATTACGAAATATTGCCGAACAAATTTCTGTTCTTGAAACCAACAGAGAAACTTCGCTGCAAACTTTAAAAGGATATCTACCTCAACAAGGAAATAATTTACCATCGGTAGTTAACAATCAAAAATCTGAAAACGATTTTAGCAACGAGCGTGAAATTTTATACAAAGTGCTATTCGATATGAAAAGCGATTTGAATGATTTAAAGAAGCTCACTCTTGAATTAATGCAAAATGGAACATCTAAAGTTCAGGAAGATCAGAAAAATTTAATTAAAAGAATTTACGAAAAAAGTGAAGATAATTCTATCTTTGAAAACGAGAAAAAACAAGAACTCCTTCCTCAAGCTACAAATGAAATAATTCAAGAAGAATTTATTGACGAGGAAGAAGATGATTCTAATTACCTTTTCGCAGAAACAGTTGAAGAAGAAGAAACACTGAGTCTAGAAGCTAAAGAAATTGAATTGATTAAAAAATCGTTAGAACGAAATAACGGAAAAAGAAAAGCTGCCGCTGACGAATTAGGAATCTCCGAAAGAACACTTTACAGAAAAATCAAACAATACGATTTATAAATAAAAAATGAAAAAAGGAATTTATATAATACTAATTGGATTAACGCTTACTTTAAATAGTTGTAGTGTTTATAATTTCACAGGAACCGGAAAAATTGACGCTGATACATTTCAAGTAAATTATTTTCAAAACAATGCTGAACTGGTTGAACCTGGAATTGAAAGAAATTTTACAATTACATTACAGGAAATTTTACAAAACCAAACAAGCTTAAACCTTACTAATCAAGGCGGCGACTTATTATATGAAGGCGAAATTGTTGAGTATAGAATTACTCCAATGACAGCAACTTCTAATCAAACAGCAGCACAAAACAGACTAACAATTGCAGTGATGGTCCGTTTTTCAAATAAAAACAAAGAAGAAGATAATTTTGAAAAACGTTTTTCTTTTTATCATGATTATGATGCAAACGAACAAATGACAGGAACAAGGCTAACAACTGCTCTTGATGAAATTTTTGAAAGAATTACTCAAGACATCTTTAATGAATCATTAGCTAAATGGTAATTAAAAGAAAATAATTTGAACAGTACTGAATTAACATATTTACTTAACAAACCTTTCGCTTTAAATGAAAAGCAAACCGTTGCATTGGAAACAGTTCTTCATGAATTCCCCTATTTTCAAGCAGCAAGAGTTCTTCATTTAAAAGGATTGCTAAATCAAGAAAGTTTCAGATACAATTATGAATTAAAAAAAACAGCAGCCAATACTGTTGACAGATCAATACTTTTTAATTTCATTACTTCAAATGAGTTTACGACTATTCAAAGTAACTTAATTGACCTAGAGATAGAACATATTAATAATATAAGCGTTGTTCAAAGCGAAATAATTGAGGAAATAAAAGTTCAAGATTCTGCAATAGAAGTTGAAACCGAAAACATTGATTTGGAAATAGGAAAACCTTTAGCATTTGAAAACAGCGAAAAACATTCATTTCAAGAATGGTTAACATTAACAAAAATAACACCTATTGAAAGGAAAGAGGATTCTGAAATTGAAGAATTTACAGAAGAAAAACAAAAAAAAATAGAACTTATTGACCGATTTATTGAATTAAATCCAAAAATTTCACCTGTAAAAGAAAACGCTAAAACACCTTTAAACATTAACATAAACAAAGATGAACCAACGCACTTAATGACTGAAACGTTAGCAAAAGTTTATTTAGAACAAAAAAAATTCAATAAAGCAATACAAGCTTATGAGATTTTAATTTTGAAATATCCAGAAAAAAGTAGTTTCTTTGCAGACCGAATAAAAAAAATAAAAGATTTACAACAAAATAATTAATTATGGGATTCACAGGTTTTTTAATCGCAATAGCATTAGTTTGCTTTTTATTAATATTAGCAGTTATGGTTCAAAACCCTAAAGGTGGAGGATTAGACTCTTCTTTTGGAGGTTCTCAACAAATGGGTGGAGTACAAAAAACTACAGACTTTTTAGATAAGAGTACTTGGACATTAGGTGGTATTTTAATTGCATTAATATTATTATCTACACTTGCTTTTAATAATGGAAACACAAGTGGTTCAAAAATATTAGGAAACGATGATGCAGCAGCTCCTGCTACTACAACTATCGCTCCTACACCTGAAGCTACTCAACAAGCAGCTGAAACTGCAACTTCAACTGAAGAAGAAGCAAAATAAGCTTAAACAATATTTTAAAAATGCCAGCCTGTCAGTGCTGGCTTTTTTTTTACAAGAAAAATTGTCATAAAAATGCTTTGGCACAATTTCTGACCATTTTTAAACAATCAAATAAAATTAAAAAATATAATAAATTATGTCACTAAACATTAAACCACTTTCAGATCGCGTAGTTATAGAGCCAATGGCTGCTGAAACTACAACTGCTTCAGGATTAATTATTCCTGACACTGCAAAAGAAAAACCACAAAAAGGAACAGTTGTTGCAGTTGGAAACGGTAAAAAAGATCATACAATGACTGTTAAGGTTGGAGACACAGTATTGTATGGAAAATATTCTGGTACAGAATTAAAATATGAAGGCGCAGATTATCTTATCATGAAAGAAGAAGAAATTTACGCAATTTTAGGTTAATAATTTACTCATTAAAAAAGCATATTTAAAATGGCAAAAGATATAAAATTCGATATAGAAGCAAGAGATGGACTAAAAAGAGGTGTAGATGCATTGGCAAACGCTGTAAAAGTAACTCTTGGACCAAAAGGAAGAAATGTTATTATTAGCAAATCATTTGGTGGCCCATCGGTAACTAAAGATGGAGTTTCGGTAGCTAAAGAAATTGAATTAGCTGATCCATTAGAAAATATGGGAGCGCAAATGGTAAAAGAAGTTGCTTCTAAAACTAATGATTTAGCAGGAGATGGAACAACAACTGCAACTGTTCTTGCACAAGCAATTGTAAAAGAAGGGTTAAAAAACGTAGCAGCTGGTGCAAACCCAATGGATTTAAAAAGAGGAATTGATAAAGCTGTAGAAGCTATTGTTGAAGATCTTGGAAAGCAATCTCAAACTGTTGGTAATTCTACAGACAAAATAAAACAAATCGCTTCAATTTCAGCTAATAACGACGAAACAATTGGAGAGTTAATAGCGACTGCATTTAGCAAAGTTGGAAAAGAAGGAGTAATTACTGTTGAAGAAGCAAAAGGAACTGATACTTATGTAGATGTTGTTGAAGGAATGCAATTTGACAGAGGATATCTTTCTCCTTATTTTGTAACAGATGCAGATAAAATGGTGGCTGAATTAAATAACCCATACATTTTATTATTCGATAAAAAAATATCAAACTTACAAGAATTGTTACCAATTCTTGAACCAGTAGCGCAATCTGGAAAACCTTTATTAATTATTGCGGAAGATGTAGATGGTCAAGCATTAGCAACTTTAGTAGTTAATAAATTAAGAGGTGGATTAAAAATCGCTGCTGTAAAAGCTCCAGGTTTTGGAGACAGAAGAAAAGCAATGTTAGAAGATATTGCTATTTTAACTGGAGGAACAGTTATTGCTGAAGAAAGTGGGTATTCTTTAGAGAACGCTACATTAGAAATGCTTGGAACAGCTGAAAATGTAACAATTGACAAAGACAACACAACTATTGTAAATGGTGCAGGAAGTGCAGACAACATTAAAGCAAGAGTAAACCAAATCAAGGCGCAAGTTGAGACTACAACTTCTGACTATGATAGAGAAAAATTGCAAGAGCGTTTGGCTAAATTAGCTGGTGGTGTTGCCGTTTTATATGTAGGTGCTGCTTCTGAAGTAGAAATGAAAGAGAAAAAAGACAGAGTTGATGATGCTTTACACGCTACAAGAGCCGCTGTTGAGGAAGGTATTGTTGCTGGAGGTGGAGTAGCTTTAGTAAGAGCAAAAGCTGTTTTAACTAAATTAAAAGCTGAAAACGCAGACGAAGCTACGGGTATTCAAATTGTAAACAAAGCTGTTGAAGCACCTTTAAGAACCATTGTAGAGAATGCTGGAGGAGAAGGCTCGGTAGTTATTTCTAAAGTATTAGAAGGAAAAGGAGATTTTGGCTATAATGCTAAAACTAGTGAGTATGTTCAAATGCTAAAAGCAGGAATTATTGACCCTAAAAAAGTAACTAGAGTTGCTCTTGAAAATGCTGCTTCGGTATCTGGAATGATTCTTACGACTGAATGTGCTCTTATTGACATTAAAGAAGAAAGTTCAGCTATGCCTCCAATGGGCGGAGGAATGCCTGGAATGATGTAATTTAAAACTTCATAATTTATATAAAAAACCGATTAGAAATTCTAATCGGTTTTTTGTTAATATATCTAAAAAATTATTCTTTTTTTGTCCAATCAAAGTTAGTAATATAAGACACTCTAACCGTTGGATTACTTTCTTGTATTGTATTCGAAAAATTCCAAATATTTTGATGAATGTAATTCAATTGCAATTGATGATTTGAATTTATATTATAACCTAATCCAACAATTATTCTATTTTGATTAAAAAGTGTTTTCCCAGCATTTGAACCTATATTTAAAAACATTTCATCTCCAGCAACAGCAAAAAGTTTGGTTTTATCATCAACTTTTGTCAATGCATAATTAGCTAAAAACATATATCGAACCCTATTTCGGTATTCATAATGATCAATTTCAAAATCACCAGAAGTTATATTTAATTTAGTAATTCCTACAAATTTATTTTCATCTCTTAAGCGATGAATAAATTTAAAATCTCCTATTGAATGCGTATAAACACCTTGTATCCAAATATGATTTTCTGGGCTCGTAATTTTATTCATAGCAGGATCTCCATATGAATATGTTTCATAATGTGTAAATCCTAAGCTTCCTGTAAATTTTGATGTAAATTTATAATCAAATGATGGACGAATAAACCACTGTTGTTTTTCTGAAAACCCATTGGCATATCGCATAGTTGCTTCTAAAGTAAATGAAGTCTTCTCTGAAATCATATTTTTTCCAACATAATGAAACCAAATATCATTATTTTGACTTTTCAATTGAGAAAATGATTTAATTGAAAACAAGACTACAAGAGCAAATATTAAAACTATTTTATTTTTCATGTTTTTTATTTTTAATAGGATAGCGCCAAGCGCCTTATACATAATTAAGGCGCTTATAACTAAATAAGTAATCTAACTAACTCAATATTATTTATTTTTTCTTCCTGACAATGGGTGAGCTGAAAGTGGTTGATGATTTTCTAAACCAATAATTGTAACTGTACTATTATCATTTGACTCATAATCATGTTTAAAATGTTCTAAATTTTCCATTACGGAATGATCAACGAGTTTTGTTTTCTTTAAATCAATAGTAACATTAAATCCCGGAGGGATCGATTCTAGCTTTCGCTTTACTCCTAAATAATTAGTAAAAATAGCAGCTTTATCAATTTCAACTAAATAATTATTACCTTCAAAAGAAACTAAAGTTGGAGCTTTAAAGAAAGAAGAAATAGGTGTTCCATTAACTAAATGAATAATCATTTTTAAGATAATTCCGGCTGCAATACCAACTAATAAGTCTTCAAACAATGTAAAGAAAATAGTAACTAAGAAAATTGCTAATTGTTCTTTCCCAATTTGAAAAGTATGAATAAACTCTTTTGGATGAGATAATTTAATTCCAACAGTAATTAACATAGCTGCTAAAGCTGCATTAGGAATCATCTCTAAAATTGGCGAAGCTAGCAAAACAAAAGCTAAGATAAAAACACCATGAAAAAAGTTTGCCCAACGTGTTTTTGCGCCATTATTAACATTTGAAGAAGAACGAGCCACCTCAGAAATCATTGGCAAACCACCTAAGAATGCTGCGAAAGTATTTCCTATTCCAACAGCAATCAAATCTTTATTCATGTCTGATTTACGTTTAAAAGGATCCATTAAATCAATTGCTTTAACTGTTAAAAGAGACTCTAAAGAACCGACCAACGCGAACATGATAACATATTTAATAAAAATACCGGTTTGAGAAAAGCCATCAAAACTGGCATTAAAACCTAAAGCATCAACAAAGTTTCCAATTTTCACTAATGCGTAAGCTGGTTCCGTTTCTTTAAAGTGCATGAACAATTCACAAGGAATAGCAAACAACAACACTACTAATGGAGCTGGAATCATTTTAATACTTTTGTTTTTGATATAAGGCCAACCCATCATAATCGCTAAACTTACAACACCAATAAACGTAGCTTTTGGATCTAAATTCATGATAAAATTTGGAATATTTGCTAATAATTCTAATGGCCCTTTTCCTTTTCCTAAAGCAGGATCATCATTCAATAAAACCGGAATTTGTTTTGCTATAATTATAATCCCAATAGCAGCCAACATTCCATGAATAGCAGAAAGCGGAAAAAAATCGGCAAGTTTACCTAATTTAAAAACGCCAAATAATATTTGAACCACACCTGCAACAACCATGGCACCTAATGCTAATTTCCAACCTAAAATAGGGTCTCCCTGTCCAAATTCGGCAACAGAACCAGCAACAATTACAATTAAACCAGCAGCTGGTCCTTTTATGGTCAATCGAGATCCCATCATGAAACTCACCACAATACCACCAATAATAGCAGTTAATAAACCCATAACAGGCGGAAATTCTGAAGCTTTTGCAATTCCTAAACTTAAAGGTAATGCTAATAAGAAAACTATAAATCCTGAAATAGCATCTGTTTTAAAGTTTTCTTTTAAACCTGCTAAACCATCAGCAGGAATCATTTTTTTTATGGTTGTATTCATATATGTTTTTATATTTATTGTCAAACCTGAAATTGATTCAGGGTCTTTTTATTTTTATAATTGAAGTTGATTTTACAATTGATATTGCAATTGATATTATTACGAAGAACGATAAGGTATTTCGTGATAGGTTTTAACATGTGGCCCAAGGAATAATCGAGTGTAAATTCGAATTCCTGCAATACCAGAAACGATAAAACTTGAAGCTATAAAGAAAGCTAGCATTACTTGATGACTTTCGATATGACTAAAAATTAAATCTTCACCAATAAATGTAGTTGTAATTGGAAACCCTGTTACTCCTAAAGCTGCTAATAAAAAGAAAAAAGCAAATTTTGGATGTTCATAAACGTGACCCAAATATTGATTTAAACTCACTTTTTCTTCCATTTTCTTAAGATATAATAGTGATGCATATCCGACAAATCCGGCAACAATAATTCCTGATAGATAAACTACTAATTCCGAATAATCTATTTTTTCATTAAAAACTATAGCTAATGAAATCCAGAAGTGATTTAAAACAATTAACATCCAAGCTATAAAAGGACTTTTTCTTTCGGAAAATGATTTAAAAACAAATAATAATCCTATAAAAGCAAATACTTCAGGTAGAACTGAAACTATTTGTGTAGGCACAATACTCTTAAATTCATAAAGTAAAATTCCTATAACAAATGTTGGAATAAAAACTAAAATCAATCGTTTTAAGTTTAAAAAATCTAAAGACTTACCTAAGGTTTTTAGAGGTTTCCAAAGCACAATTGCCATAAAACTTTCCAAATTAAATTCTTTTAAACTCCATACATAAAGTGCATATTCAATTCGTTTTGGAAAAGTATTTTTAATTCCTCTTTCTTTAGGCTGAAAATTATAAAACTGCTCACGAATCATATAACTCACAACAGAAGGAGAAACCAATAATTGATACGTTCTTAAAAAAGCATTTCCTGCAAAATGAAACAAAGCCAATGTTTCAAAACCAAGTGCTACTTCAATAAAAATTAAACCAATTTGAGAAATTGAACTATAAGCAACTTGACTTTTAACAGATGACTGAACTTTTGCCATATAAGCAGCCATAATACTAGTTGTTAATCCCATTAAACCAATTGCAATTCGGATTGAGGTTTGATGTTCCCAAAAAGGAAAAGTTCGCAACATTAAGAAAACTCCCAAATGCACAGAAAGAGAACCGTAGAATATCGCGCTCGAAGGTGTTGGTCCTTCCATAGCTCTTGGTAACCAAGACGAAAACGGAATTTGAGCCGATTTTGCCGCAGCTGCTAAGACTAATGAAAGTGCGATAAATGCCCCTATTAAAGTGTGATTTTGCAAATGCTCATTTACCAACTCAAAATTATTCATTTTCATAAAAGTGATGTTTTCATGAAATAAATGATGACTTGCCCACATGGCTAATATCATTCCGATATCTCCAATTCTATAAATTGAAAACACTTTAAAAGCGTTTTTAACTGGCAAATAACGTTCCCTATAAAAAGCAATTAATAAGAAAGAAGAAATTCCGATGATTTCCCAACCAATAAAAAGAGTTTCAAAATTTCCTGAAAGAATCGCTAAATTGTAGCCAAAAAAGAAAAACAAAACTGTGTTAAAAAAACGTTTATATCCTTTTTCTCTGTGTAAATAATAACGGCTATACGTAGTAATCATTGAAGTTAATAAAGCTCCAATAAACAAATAAACTGCCGAAATTTTATCAAAATAAAAATCAATAAAAAACTCGTAATGATCTGTTTTTAATAATGTAATTTCATTTAAATTTAAATGTGCTGCACCGTTAAATACCCAAAATATGATAAAAACAACTAATGCTACTAATTGAATAAAAACGGTTCCAAATGCTACTCTTGAAATTAAAGTTTCCTTTTTTTCTGGCAACAATAAACTTATGATAAAGCCAACTAATGGTAAGGCTATAAAAAACTGTAATATCTCGTTCATAATTCCTTAATTAAATACTCCAATTGGAAGGTTATCAATTGTTTTTTCGGCTAATTTTAATTCGTCATCAATATGAACAACATCATGTTGAATTGGGTCATAAATTTCAAAATTACCACCTTGAAAATGATATAACGCTAACGTTTCTGGATGAACCACAACCAATTTGACCCATTCATTAATAAACCATTCATAAGTTGCAGGATTTTTTGTAATAGCATATTTTACTTTCTCAGGAAAATGTTCTACAATTACTAACAAGCGAATTGGATCATGCACTTCAATCATTTGACTTGGCAAACCTGGTCTTAAATCGCCATCAATTCCGTTGGCAACACCAATTAAACCCATTACATTATGAGGCAATTTACTTCCTGCTCCTAATTTTTGATTATCAACTCTAGAGAAATAATATTCCAAATTAATTCCACCACCAACTGGTGCAACAGCATTTAGTATACCAGACAAATAATCACCTGATGGATCAATAGTATAATCATATGAATTCATAAACGAACGTCTGTCTAAAAACAAATGTTTCGACAAACTTCTTCTTCCTACAACACACATGGCATTTGTTGCATGATTTAATTCTGGACGAGGCTCAAACAACGAAACCGAACGTCTTTTGATACTTTCATGCACTTTTTTAAGCGACTGAGTCGTATCTATCGTATCAAATCTTCTTGAACGCTCTTTTGCATTATTTAACAATGCTTCTTCAAAAACAATTACATTTTGTTGGTGTAAATTTTTATTGTTTTCTGATAAAGAATCTTCTTGATAAAACGTAATTTCATCACGAGTAGTATCATGTAAAGCAGGTAAAAATTGTGTTTCATCTGGAATAACAATTCCTCTTTGAACCAAAATTTTTCTAACTTCAGGATGATTGATTGCAAAACAAGCCACCGTTGCATTAACCGAACTTGGTCTTCCACAACAAGCACCACAATCATAACCCGCATAATGTGTATTATTTACACTTGTTGCCCCATGACCAACCAAATAAACAATTGGAGCAAAATTATCTATTAACCCATTACTTTTTAGCAAACCTTCTACTCTATTTGCCATTTCTTCAACTGTAAAACCTACTTGTAAATTATCAACTCTATCGGCAACATTTTTATTTTCTATATGAAGTTTAGATTTCTTATTTAAATGTTTAAATGACGAAGTTGTAGCAGGCGTCATTGTTGGTTTAAAAATATTAACAAACAACTTAAATGCGGCAGAAAAACCTAAAGTTTGTGAAATTAACCATCCATAAAATAAAGAATGAGAACGTTTGTGATAATGAAAATCTTTTGCGTGTTTTTTCTTTCTGTGCTCTTCTTTGACTAAAAAAGTTGGCGTCATTGGAGCAGGACAAAGTTTAGTAAAAAACTTTCCGTCAACAGGTTGATAAAAGAATTCAAAATTAAAAAAAGCAGCCGTTCCAAATGTAATAGCATTTTTATCTAAATGTTCAACATGTCTTCTAAAAGAACATTCTCTGTCATCCATACAAAAGAAAGCTTGAAAACTTGCATTTACTTTCTCGTGATTTGGTTTATATTCCTTAATTCCAGCTAAAACTTGATCATATAATGTCCACTCAAAAGCTTGTTGCCATAAAGACAAAACTTCAAAATGCTCATCAGCAGCTACAGCTCTAAATAAATCTTGAGGCTCATCAGTAATTCTACTAGCTAATGGTGCCCAATTTTCACCAAATTTTTTATCTAGTGTATCAATTTCAAGAAGTAATTCGAAAATAATTAATTCTTCTAAAGTAATTGATTTTTTATCTAAAAGTGAAGCTGGATTACTCTCTATTGTTGCTACCATTCCACTCCAACCTGGATGAGAAAATTGTTGGTCAAAAATATAAGTTTCATAAAAACGTTCATCACCAACTACAATTTTTAATAAATCTGTAATAGATGCTTTTTCTTGAAGTAATTTTTTTGCTCTTTTATTGCTAAAAAAACCTGAAAAACTAGTGCGTTCTAATTCACGAATAGAAGACAAAAACCCTTTATCATGAATAGGAAAAGACCACATAGAAATTCCTTGATCTAAATAACTACAAAGCACTCTAAATAAAATACTGTGTGTAGATTTTTCTAAATTAATTGCATATTGCGTTTTCCAGTTGGAACGAAGTGCACCAATTCTTGGGCTTACAGATTCGTCATACTGTTTTTTAAGCATTTTATCTAACCAAACAGAAGCGTTTTCTTGACCTTTATTTTTAGCTATAACATGATTTAAAACAGGAGCACTAATTTCATTTTTATGAAAACGTTTTCTAAAATCCGCTATAGACAAATAGGTTTTATAGCCAAATATTTCAGAAGATTCTTGCAAAGCATCAAAAAAATGTCTGTCTTGAAAAGCATGCAAAGTATTGTGATGCACAAAGTCTTTCAACGGATTTTGTGCTGGTAAATAATGGGTTAAGTGATGAAGAACATGATGTTCATCAAAACTTGAATGAGAAGTATTCATTTTAAAATGAAAATAAGATTAATACATAAGTGAATTTTTGGATTCTAAATCAAGTTCAGAATAACAAAAAAATAAAAAGTATGTATTAAGAAAGGTGCAATTTCCAATTGCAAAACAAATCATACAAAGGTATTCTGCGATTTGATTCGTGAAAATTAAGGAAATCTGAAAAAGGTTCAGATGTAGCATTTATTTGAAGGAAATTATCTTCAAAAGAATAAAAATTAATCCAATCTACTTCAATTTCAGTTTCAGAAGGCTCAGATTCGTTATAAACTAAATCTTTATTTTCATTATCTGATAAAACAAATGTGGGAAGTAATTTATGATTTGAATCGTATTGAACTTTGGTCGAAGTTTCAACAGATTTATTTATTTCATGATATTGTGTAAAAGATGAAAGTGCTAACAAAAAAGTTAACAATGGTAAAATAAAAAGTAGTTTCTTAAAACCGTTATTTAATCTATTCACTTTTACATAGAAATATTAAACAAATGTATAACAAAAAACAAATACGAAAATTAATATTGACTTATTTTTTTATAAAAAAATCCCGAATATATTTTCGGGATTTTTATTTATTTAATCTAATCGCTCATACTTGCAGCAACTGTGCATTTTTTCGTAAACATCGTCTGGAGCCTTAACTAAACTCGTATCATGTCCTACGCTTGCAATTGCTTTCGCTACATCTTCTTTTGAACATTTGTTTTCGTCGATATAAACGTGTATGTCTTGACAATCAATATGCCACTCAGCACTTTTTACACCTTTAACTGAAAATGCAGCTTTTTCAATACGTTTTTCACACATTTCACAGTTTCCAGAAACCTTAATTATTACTTCTTTATTTTTACTTTTCTTTACACTTTTTTCTTGTGCTTGAGCTGCTATTCCAACAATTGACATAAGCAACACTAAAATTATTTTTTTCATTTTTCTAATTATTTAATTATTATTTTATTTTAAATCTTAATCCTACATAATACATTGAACCAAAAGTTGGGCCATAAATCATGCTGCTATCAAAACTAGAACCAAAAGGATTATCTGCACTTACAATAGCATTGTCTTGTTTGTAGTTACCAATATTTTCTCCGCCAGCATATATTTCAAATGTGCTTGAAAAAGTTCTTGTTATTTGCGCGTTGAAAACTGCAAATGAAGGTGCATATTCACCTAATTGATACTGAGGTAAATTAGTTGACGTGTTTGGCAATCTTTGTTCTCCTAACCAATTATAAGTAACATCAAATTTCCATTGTTGCCCTTTATCTAAAATGTGTGTTTGAAATGCTAAGTTAGCAAAAAATCTATTTTTAGCCTGAAGTGCTTTTTGAAGATTCCCAACACTATAATCAGTATTAACATCATAATATTTATAAGCTGTTTTTAAATTTAAATGCTTAATTAATTCAATATTGAATTCTGCTTGAAAGGAGTTGGCAACACTTTTCCCTTCTAAATTATAAAACAAAACTTGTTGCGGACTATTATCAATATCTACAACAGCTTGGTTTTGGAAATCAGTTACATAATAATCTAAAGCAATTTCAGAATCTTTACCAAACAATTTAAACGTTTGAGAAAAACTTAAACCATAATTCCATGCAATTTCGGGATTTAATCCATATAGTTTTCCACTAGTATTCAAGATTGAAAAATTACGAGATGACGCAAATAGGTTTTGGTTTTCGGCAAAAATATTCGCCGCTCTTTTCCCTCTTCCTGCCGAAGCTCTAATTACTGAGTTTTCCCATGGGTTATATCTAATATGCAAACGAGGCGTTACAAAAGTTCCTAATCGATTATGATTATCAACTCTTGCTCCAGCAACTAAACTAAAGTTATCTAAATTATCATAAGTATATTCAAAAAAAGCTCCTATTGAGTTATCAACTCTTGAGAAATCTTTTGAAAAATTTAATCCTACAAATTCGTCATAAGCATCATAAGAAAAATTAATTCCGGTAGTGAACTTATTTTTTGTGTTACTAATTATTGAATTAAATAATAAATTAGAATAATAACTTTTTTGATGAATATTGTATTGGTTTAAACCAAAATACGAATCTTGTTTATGCGATTGAAATGAATTTTGAAATCCGAAACTTTGATAAGGCATATCGGGAAAAACATAACCTGTTTTATTTGAAATTTCAATTTTTTCGGTATTAATTTCGCTTCCCCAGGCATTTGTAGTAAACTTATCTTTATCAGGATTAAAAGAAACTTCACCCGATTGTTTATCGTCTTTCATATAACGCACATTTAAGAAACTTACAATTCCTTTTTCTGCATCGTTATATTGCCAACGGTTTAAAATATTAACTTGTTTTCCAATTGGGTTATCCAAAAAACCATCGTTATTCATGTCATTTTTTACTTGTCGAGTATTTCCATGAATGAATAAAGTAGAACTTAACTTATCTGAATACTTTTGATTGAAATGCGTATTCAATTCGAATCTTCCTTCGGTTGAACCATAAATATTTACAAAAAAAGGAATATCTGTTGCTGGTTTTAGAATTTCATAATTAATTTGACCCGAAATACTTTCGTAACCATTAATTACGCTTCCTGCACCTTTCGTAATTTGAATGCTTTCAACCCAAGTTCCTGGCACAAAAGACAATCCGTAAGCTTGTGATGCACCACGAACAGAAGGAATGTTTTCTTCGGCAATTAAAATATAAGGACTTGTTAAACCTAACATTTTAATTTGTTTGTTACCTGTAACAGCATCAGAAAAATTAACATCAATTGAAGGATTGGTTGAAAAACTTTCCGACAAATTACAACAAGCGGCTTTCAATAGTTCCTTTTGCCCCATCGTTTGAAGATTGATAGAAGAAGTATAAGAATTTCTTGTACTCTTAACTGTTTTAGAAACTGTAACTTCATTTAAAGTTGTTAGTGCAACCAGTTTTATTTGTAAAGATGTTGAAGAAGTAACTTCAATTTTTTGAGTTTTAAAACCTATATAACTTACCAATAAGTTTTTTGTATCTGGTGATGTTTTAAGTGTAAACTTTCCGTTTTCATCGGAAGTTGTTCCAATAGAAGTTCCTTGCCAAAAGACATTAGCTCCCATTAATGGAATATTATCTTCATCTAAAATTGTTCCTTTAATTTCTGAATTTTGTGCGAACAATGATGATGAAATAAAGAGTAGCAATACTGCTATTTTTTTATACATAAGTATTTAATTTAATGTTTTTATTTTCGATTAAATCGGAGTTAAAACATTAAATTAAGCGTATAAAACTAATTGGCAATATAGTTTGTAAAAGGGTGGCGCGTGTGAATCGCAATAAAACGAAATGATTTCTTTTTTAGAAACAAAATCATTCTTTTTAATTGGCAATACTGTTTTACATTGTGTAAAATAAACAGCATTAAAGTCAATTTTAGAATAATGAGACAAGAAATTATCATTCTTTTCTTGTGCTTTAATTATTTTGTTTGAACAACAAGAATCATGTGTTTTTTCAACCTTACAACAAGATTTTACATCTTCAATACAAATTTCTTCAACTTGAGTTGTAAATGAAACACCTGCAATTTTATCTTTACAATAATGCACATTAATAGCCAATCCTAAATTTGAGAATAGGATTAATATAGCTAAAAATAAAGTGGTGCTTTTTCTAAATTGCATAATGCAAAGTTATAAAACTTTTATCTATTAAACTCAAAATTAACTAAATTTCAATAACTTGACCCAAATAAGGTACAACACAATCGAAATTATATTTTTCTTGTATTTTAATACGAAGCTCATCTGAAGCCATATTTTCTCCATGAACTAAAAATATTTTTTTAGGTTTTTCAGTCAAATCACTCAACCAATCTAAAAGATCTTTTTGATCTCCATGTGCAGATAAACCTTCAATTAAAAATACAGAAGCATTTACCTCATAATATTTTCCATACATTTTTATTTCTTTTGCACCTTCTAATAATTTTCTTCCACGCGTTCCTTCTGCTTGATAACCTACTAATAAAACTGAGTTTTCAGGTTTAGAGATATATCTTTCTAAATAAGACAAAACTCTCCCTCCAGTTATCATTCCGCTAGCAGCGATAATAACTTTAGGTTGCTTATCATAAATGGTTTCTATTGTGTCTTTATAATCAGAAATTAATGTAAACATACTACACATTTCTTCACATTCTTCAAAATTTAACTTATGCCATTTTCTATTTTCTTGAAAAACCTTCAAAACACTTATTCCCATTGGAGTATCAATAATATAAGGAATATTAGGAATTCTGTCTTGTTTTTTAAGTTGCCAAAGTAAGTACATAACTGTTTGCACTCGTTCTACGGCAAAACTAGGAATTACAACATTTCCTTTCTTTTGAAATGTATTATTAATTAACATCTCTAAATCAAATAAAGGATCGTTATTTGGATGCAAACGATTTCCATAAGTACTTTCTATAAAAACATAATCTGCTTTTTTAGGCTTTATTGGAGGAAATAGCAACACATCATCATCTTGACCAACATCTCCTGAAAAAACTAATATTTCATTATTGACTTGTAAAGAAATTGAACAAGCGCCTAAAATATGCGAAGCATAGAAAAATGAAAAATAAATATCATCAGTTATTTTTATATCTAAATCAGGTTCTACAACTCTAAACAACGGAATTACTTTATTAACATCTTCAACCGTATAAAGCGGAATTGCAGGTTCGTGCTTTGAATACTTCTCTTTATTAGCACGTTCGGCTTCTTCTTCTTGAATTTTAGCACTATCATACATAATTAACCTCGCAATTTCTTTTGTAGGTGCAGTACAAAATATTTTTCCCGTAAAACCATCATTTACTAATTTAGGCAACCAACCGCAATGATCTAAATGACCATGAGTTAAAATAACATAATCAATATTTTCTGGGTTATAAGCTAAAGGTTCTCTATTTAATTCTCTTAGCATTTTAATTCCTTGAAACAATCCACAATCTATTAAAATAGAAGTTTCATCTGTCTCTACTAAAAATTTAGAACCTGTTACAGTTCCGGCAGCACCTAAAAAATGAATTTTCATAATTGTGTATTTAAGAGTTGATTACATTCTTTTTGAACGTTTTTTAACCTAGATTGACTAAGTTTTAATTTTGCAAAACTATTTTTATCATGGATTAAATTATAAACTGTTAAAACATCTTGTAACAAAAGCACTTCTTTTTCTGCAATTGTTAAAGTTGTTAGACATGTTATTGGATAAACTCTATATTGTTTTACAATATCTTTTAATCCGTTACCTATTGGGTAATCCCAACTTAAGAGCGATAAACCAGAACATTCTCCAAACTTAATTGCTTCGGAAGTAAATTTATTATTGGTAACCAACCAACATTTAGAAATAAAATCATTTGAGGAGAAATGATTGATTTTGGTTGTTTTTAAGTCGTTAAACCTTGATAAAATATACATCGGAATTTTTACATCAGTCTTCACTTCTTGGCTTCCATGAAATTTACATTCAACCATTGCTACATGATCGTTTTTTTTAATTAAAACATCCATTTCATGCGAAGTACATTTTCCCTCTAAAAAAACATTTGTAACAGTTGTATAACCTTGAAGTTCAAATAATCTTGAAATAAATTTTTCAAAATAAAAACCAGCCGGACCAAGCGCCATGATTCCATTTTTTAATCCGTATCGGGCAGCATGAGCTTTGGAAATAGTTTTAAGTTTTTGAAAAGCTAGTTTGTAAATTTTCTTAGAAGGAATTCCTTCATAAAGTTGAGGCTGAATTTCTTTTAGTATTTCTTTTGCCGTTTGAACATCAGCTCCAGAAGAAACCATTGATTTAATTAGTTTTTCTTCATTAAAATTGACTATTTCACCCGAGAATTTTCTAACTTTCATAAGCTATACAGATATAGCCCTAAGTTAGTGATTTATTTTGTTTTTTTGATAATAAAATGCAGGAATAAACAAAACCAAAAGTACAGGTTGTATTAAAAACCTTCTTATGTAAAATAGAATCATATAATCTGGATTCTCTGAATACAAATAGGTAAAAAAAGAAATGATTAAAATTAAACTAATAAATACATACAAATAGACTGCAATTTTTAAAATGGCCTTATCTGAAAACAATTTATAAATTATAAATATAGACAGTAAAGAATTTATAGAATATCTAAATAAAAGATTTGAAAATAATTTAACAGAATCAAAATTTGGCAAAGACTTATGAAAATACTCTGATTTATAAAATGCAATAAAGGGATCGTAAAATATTTTAGTTTCAAAAGCCCTTATACTAGCTAATAAAACAAATGCTAAACCAATTAAAAATATACTTAGCTTATTTTTAATCATCTTTTCTATTGTTTCCTGAAAATTTCAAAACCCACCCTATCCACAATAAAAAAACCACACCATATATGAATAACGGAAATACTGTTCCGTGTAATAATTCCTCGTAATCTGGATAATAATATAAAGAGTAAGTTAAAAGTGCAATTCTGACAATGTTTAAAACATAAATAAGTATAACTCCTAAAATAATATATAAAAACGTTTTTTTTATGGTACTTGAAAAGGCAAAAATAAAAGCTGCAAATAGAATTATTACACTAACAGCATTACAGCCTTCTATAATTCTAGACACATATTTACCTTTATAAAATATTTTAATTGAAGGCTCAAACTCATGATTAACAAGTTTACTATCCTGTTTTAAAAAAAGTAAAAAATCATTTGTATTATGAGCTACTAAAGTAGAAATTGAATCTACCTCATTTAACATAGGGTTATACTGGTTTAAATATTGCCTATAAATAAAAGTAAAAACCATATAAAAAAGTAAAAACTTAATAAGGAATATAAAAAAAAGCTTATGTTGTAACAATAAAGATCTCAATTCTTCTATTTTTAACAAAAATATATAAATTTTTAAACTATAGATTAAATACTTTTGTAAAAAAATTGAAAATGAATTCAGAAGCAATATTACAAACTGTAAATACCATTGTTATTAGTGACTCTACAAGAGATGAGAAATTACTAAGTATTTGCAAACTATTAAACGAAAATATAGAATATTATAATTGGGTTGGTTTTTATTTTGCCAATCACGAAACTAAAACATTGCATTTAGGACCATATGTAGGAGCAGAAACTGACCATACAGTTATTCCATTTGGAAAAGGTATTTGCGGACAAGTAGCAGTTTCAAATGAAAACTTCGTCGTTCCAGATGTATCTGCACAAGATAATTATATTGCTTGTAGCTTCACGGTTAAGTCAGAAATTGTTGTGCCATTATTTGTAAATGGAATAAACATAGGTCAAATAGATATTGACTCTCATGTAATTAATCCATTTACCGAAGCTGACGAATTACTATTACAATCTATAAATCAAGAAGTTGCAAAATTATTTTAAACCAAAAAAATAATTTATAATTTATAATTCATAATTTATAATTATTACTATATTTGCATCCGAATTGTAAAACGCAATTCATACATAATAATCATTTAAAATAATATTAGCATGTACTTAACTAAAGAAGTAAAAGCGGAAATTTTCGCTAAGCATGGTGGAAAAGCAGAAAACACAGGATCTGCTGAAGGACAAATCGCATTATTCACACACAGAATTTCACATTTAACAGAGCACTTAAAAAGAAATCGTCATGATTACAATACTGAGCGTTCATTAGTACTTTTAGTAGGTAAAAGAAGAAGTCTTCTTGATTACTTAATTAAGAAAGACATTTTGAGATATCGTGCGATAATCAAAGAATTAAACATCAGAAAATAATAGATATGAGGGGCTTTGTGCCCCTTTTATTTTACGTTTTATATTAGAAAAAGTTCGTTTTTCATTGGGTACACAACAACTACAACTACAACACAACTGACCCTTTGTTTAATTAAGAATTAAAAATTATGATTCCACAATTATTTGTAGAAAACATCGATTTAGGTGATGGAAGAAACATTACAATCGAGACAGGTCGTTTGGCTAAACAAGCCGATGGTTCTGTAGTAGTTAGAATTGGTAAAACTGTAATCTTAGGAACAGTTGTATCGTCTAGAAAAGCAAGCCCAGGTATTGACTTTTTACCGTTAACAGTAGATTATCGTGAAAAATTTGCCGCAGCAGGTCGTTTTCCTGGAGGTTTTTTCAAAAGAGAAGCACGCCCAAGCGATAGCGAAGTACTAACAATGCGTTTAGTTGACCGTGTTTTACGCCCACTTTTCCCATCAGATTATCATGCAGAAGTTCAAGTTATGATTCAATTAATGTCTCATGACGACGACGTAATGCCTGATGCATTAGCAGGATTAGCAGCTTCGGCAGCATTAGCTTTATCTGACATTCCTTTTGAAACTTTAATTTCAGAAGTTAGAGTAGGAAGAATTGATGGAAAATTCATTGTTAATCCATCACAAGCACAATTAGAATTATCAGATATTGATATGATGATTGGAGCTTCAACAGATTCTATCGCAATGGTTGAAGGTGAAATGAAAGAAATTTCAGAAGCAGAAATGTTAGAAGCTATTAAATTTGCTCACGAACATATTAAAGTTCAAATCGCAGCACAAGAAAGATTAGCAAACGCTTTTGGTAAAAAAGAAGTTCGTACTTATGAACCAGAAAAAACAGACGAAGCAATTCATGCTAAAGTAAAAGCTGCAGCTTACGATAAAATTTATGCAATTGCATCTAAAGGTTCTGCTAAACACGAACGTTCAGCAGCATTTGATGAAGTTAAAGAAGAAGTTAAAGCTTTATTTACAGAAGAAGAATTAGAAGAAAATGGAGATTTAGTTTCAAAATATTTCTATAAAGTCAATAAAGAAGCTGTTCGTAACGTAACTTTAGATTTAGGAACTCGTTTAGACGGAAGAAAAACTACGGAAATCAGACCAATTTGGTGTGAAGTTGATTATTTACCATCTGTTCATGGTTCTGCATTATTTACACGTGGAGAAACTCAAGCTTTGGCAACAGCAACTTTAGGAACTTCTAGAGAAGCAAACCAAATTGACTCACCTTCACAACAAGGAGAAGAAAAATTCTATTTACACTATAACTTCCCTCCTTTCTCAACTGGAGAAGCTCGTCCATTAAGAGGAACTTCAAGAAGAGAAGTTGGACACGGAAATTTAGCACAACGTGCTTTAAAAAACATGATTCCCGCAGATTGTCCTTATACCATTCGTGTAGTTTCAGAAGTTTTAGAATCTAACGGTTCTTCTTCAATGGCAACTGTTTGTGCTGGAACATTATCATTAATGGATGCTGGAGTTCAAATGATTCGTCCAGTTTCTGGAATTGCAATGGGATTAATTACAGATGGAGATCGTTTTGCAGTTTTATCTGATATTTTAGGTGATGAAGATCACTTAGGAGATATGGATTTCAAAGTTACTGGAACTTCAGAAGGAATTACAGCTTGTCAAATGGACATCAAAATCGACGGATTAAAATATGAAATCATGGAGCAAGCATTAGCTCAAGCTCGTGATGGACGTTTACACATCTTAGGAAAATTAACTGAAACTTTAGCTCAACCAAGAGTAGAAGTTAAAGACCATTCTCCAAAAATTATAACAAGAAGAATTCCAAATGCATTTATTGGAGCATTAATTGGACCAGGCGGAAAAGTAATTCAAGAATTACAAAAAGCAACTGGAACAACAATTGTCATCAATGAAGACCCAGTTTCTGAAGAAGGAATTGTTGAAATTTTAGGTACTGACCCAGCAGGAATTGCAACGGTTATGGCTAAGATTGATTCAATCATTTTTAAACCAACAGTTGGCGAAGCTTATGAAGTAAAAGTAATTAAAATGTTAGATTTTGGAGCGGTTGTAGAATATACAGCAGCACCAGGAAACGAGGTTTTATTACACGTATCTGAGTTAGCTTGGGAAAGAACAGAAAATGTTGCTGATGTTGTAAAACTAGGTGACGTATTTATGGTAAAATACTTCGGTATTGACCCTAAAACAAGAAAAGAAAAAGTTTCTAAAAAAGCTCTTTTACCTAGACCTCCTAGAGAAGAGAAAAAAGAAAATAAAGAAGGTTAATTAATTCAGTATTAATTTTTTTAAAAAAGCCATACATAAATATGTGTGGCTTTTTTTATTTCCTATATTTAGAAATTATTTGTGACTTTAAACAAAAGATAATATCTAGTGAAAATTACTTTTATGGAAAATAAATTACAAAATCTAAAAGCTAACTTCGGTACATTACCAGTCTTCTTAACTGCTATTTCAACAATATTAGGAGCTGTTATGTTCTTGCGTTTTGGCTATGCGGTTGGAGAAGTTGGATTTCTAGGAACACTTCTTATCATTTTAGTAGCTCATATGGTAACTATTCCTACAGCTATGGCATTGGCAGAAATAGCAACCAATCAAAAAGTTGAAGGTGGTGGAGAATATTTTATCATTTCTCGATCATTTGGAGTTAACATTGGAGCATCTATAGGACTTGCGTTATATTTATCTCAAGCCATTAGTGTGGCCTTTTATATTATTGCTTTTGCCGAATCATTTGAAGCCATTAAACCTTGGGTATTATCTGAATTTGGCTATGAAATTTACGACAACAGAATATTTAGTGTACCTGCACTTTTATTACTAATAGGTCTTATGGTTACTAAAGGTGCCGATTTAGGAATGAAAGCATTATATGTAGTTGTTGCTATTTTATTTGTATCCTTAATTATGTTTTTTTTTGGAACTACTGACTATGCAACAACTTATGATAGCTCTTTATTATTCAGTAATGTTGAATCTAAAAATGGCTTTTTCTTTGTTTTTGCAATCATTTTCCCTGCATTCACAGGAATGACAGCTGGAGTTGGATTATCTGGAGATTTAAAAGACCCTAAAAAATCAATTCCTATGGGAACGTTAGCAGCTACTATTGTTGGAATGATTATATATATATTTATTGCTTTAAAACTAGCTTATTCTGCTTCGCCAGAAGACTTAGTTAACGACCAATTAGTAATGAGTAAAATCGCATTGTGGGGACCAATTATTCCTTTAGGACTTGCTGCTGCAACAATTTCATCAGCATTAGGTTCATTTATGGTAGCTCCAAGGACATTACAAGCAATTGGTAGCGACAACGTAATTCCAAACCAAAAAGTAAATGATTTTGTATCAAAAGGTACTGCAAAAAACAACGAACCTAAAAATGCAACAATAATTACTGCTGCAATTGCAATAATTTTTGTTTTAATGGGAGATGTAAATGCTGTAGCCGAAGTAATATCGATGTTTTTCATGGTTACTTATGGTTCATTATGTTTAATATCTTTCATGCAACACTTTGCAGCCGATCCAGCCTACAGACCTTCTTTTAAATCTAAATGGTACTTATCATTAATGGGAGCAATTTTGTGTGTTTACTTAATGTTTAAAATTAACGCTGTTTACGCAGTTGCCTCAATTTTATTAATGATAGCAATCTATTTTTACATCACCTATAGTAATGATAATAAAAAAGGAATGGCAAATATTTTTCAAGGTGTCATCCATCAATTAAGTAGAAATTTACAAGTGTTTTTACAAAAAACCGATAAAGAAACAGATTCTGATTACTGGAGACCGGGTGTTTTATGTTTATCAAAAGAAAGTTTTGAACGCTTATCAGCATTAGAAATGATGAAATGGATTTCCTATCGTTATGGTTTTGGAACTTATATTCATTATGAAAAAGATTATTTCTCAAAACAATCTAAAGAGTTGGCCGATCAAAAACTTGCAAAATTAATCAAGACAGCAAACAAAACGAATTCTAATGTTTTCTTAGAAACAATTATATCACCATCAAACACTGCTGCAATTGTACAAGCAATTCAGCAACCAGGAATTTCAGGTCATGATAACAATATGATGCTTTTTGAATTCAAAAAAGGAACTTCAGAATGGCTTGAAGATATTATAGATAATTATAGTTTAATTCAAAGCGCAAAATATGATCTTTGTATTCTAGCGACTTCTGACAGAAATTTTGGCTATAAAAATGAAATTCATGTTTGGATTAAGAAAGAAGATTTTGAAAATGCAAACTTAATGATTCTTCTATCTTACATAATTTTAGGTCACCCAGACTGGAAAGGCGCAGAAATTAAAATATTCGCAGCTGTAGACAAAGCTAATTTAGAAACTGAAAAAGCCTATTTAATAGAATTAACAACAACTGGTAGGTTACCAATATCTCCAAATAATATTATTGTAATTCCAATTGAAGATACAACAGATAAAGTAGAGTTAATTAATGAAACTTCTAAACTTGCAGATTTAACTATCCTTGGTTTCCACGAAAGTTCAATAAAAACAAAGGGAGTAGAGCAATTTAACAACTATAATAGAATAGGAAATGTACTATTTGTAAACACTCAAAGTGGAAAACAAATAAAATAATTAAAAAAATATTTTATTTATGTAACTTTTTTGTAACTACAAACGTATAATAACCTGAATACTTAAAATTACTGCAAATTAATGAGACAGCTTAAAATCACCAAGCAGGTAACTAATCGTGAAACTGCATCCCTAGACAAATACCTACAAGAAATTGGAAAAGTGGATTTAATTACCGCTGATGAAGAGGTAGAATTAGCTCAACGTATAAAAGCTGGTGACCAACGAGCTTTAGAAAAATTAACAAAAGCTAATTTACGTTTCGTTGTATCGGTAGCTAAACAATACCAAAATCAAGGACTTACACTTCCCGATTTAATTAATGAAGGAAACTTAGGTTTAATTAAAGCTGCTCAACGTTTCGATGAAACTCGTGGATTTAAATTTATTTCTTATGCAGTTTGGTGGATTCGTCAATCTATACTACAAGCATTAGCAGAGCAATCTCGTATTGTTCGTTTGCCATTAAATAAAATTGGTTCTATAAACAAGATTAACAAAATGTTTGCTTTACTTGAGCAATCTAATGAACGTGCTCCATCTGCTGAAGAAATTGCAAAAGAATTAGACATGACTGTTAATGATGTTAAAGAATCTATGAAAAATTCTGGTCGTCATTTATCAATGGACGCGCCTTTAGTTGAAGGAGAAGATTCAAATTTATATGACGTTTTACGTTCTGGTGAATCTCCAAATCCTGATAGAGAATTAATTCATGAATCGTTACAAACTGAAATTGAAAGAGCATTAGAAACATTAACTCCACGTGAAGCAGATGTAGTTCGTTTATACTTTGGTTTAAGCGACCAACATCCAATGACTTTAGAAGAAATTGGTGAAACTTTCGATTTAACTCGTGAGCGTGTTCGTCAAATTAAAGAGAAAGCAATTCGTAGATTAAAACATACTTCAAGAAGTAAGATTTTAAAAACATATTTAGGATAACCTAATAACAATAACAACAGTTTCAATAACTGTTCGTTTTTTGATTGATGATTGAAACCTCGGCTGATTACCGAGGTTTTACTTTTTTAATCAGAACTTGTTTCAGATTATCTATATATAAATTACCTTTGTACAAACAACACAACTACTATGAGTAAAAATACACTTATTGCACCATCAGTTTTAGCTGCTGATTTTGCAAACTTACAACGCGACATTGAAATGATAAACAACAGTGAAGCAGATTGGTTTCACATTGACATTATGGACGGTGTTTTTGTTCCAAACATTTCTTTTGGAATGCCCGTTTTACAAGCTATTTCTAAACATGCAAAAAAAACTATCGATGTTCATTTAATGATTGTTGATCCTGATAGATACATTTCAACTTTTAAAAAATTAGGTGCTGACATTTTAACTGTTCACTATGAAGCTTGCCCTCATTTACATCGTTCTTTACAAGCCATTAAAACTGAAGGAATGAAAGCTGGAGTTGCAATTAATCCTCACACTAATGTAAGCTTACTGGAAGATGTCATTAAAGACATTGATTTAGTATGCATCATGAGTGTTAATCCTGGTTTTGGTGGGCAATCTTTTATTGAAAACACATATAAAAAAATAACTCAGTTAAAAGAAATTATTACTCGTAATAATGCCTCTACTTTAATTGAAATTGATGGTGGAGTAACCAATAAAAATGCAAAAGCCTTAATTGATGCTGGAGCTGATGTTTTAGTTGCCGGAAGCTATGTTTTTGGTGCCGAAAACCCAACTGAAACAATTGCTGACTTAAAAAAACTTACATAGTAAAAAACATACATTTTAAGTACGCCCCAAAAAAATTAATATTATTTGGGGCATTTTTTATTTTAATATTGATTAATTAAATACTTAATTAAATCAGTAGTTGTTACAATTCCTACTAATAAATTACCCTCTACTACTGGTAAAGCATGAAACTCTTTTGAAGCAAGTATTTCTGCTGCTTCTTTAATTGTAGTCTCGGGAGAAATTGATACTAAATTTTTAGCCATAACTTGTTCTACTGAAAACATATTATAAACCGTTGCATCAACTTCTTCTTCTTCATCGTCAATAGCATCTGCAAATGAAATTCTAAGCAAATCGGTATAACTCAACATTCCAATAATTTTATTCCCGGTCATAACAGGAATGTGACGAATGCGGTGTTTTTTAAATAACCCTTCGGCCTTAGTCAAAGTATCGGTAATATTTAACTTTACAACCTCTTTTGTCATAATAGTTGAAACTGGAACAATTTGCTTCATAATAGTCTTCTTTAAATTAATAGTTTAAAGATAATCAATAAAAAACAATCCTAAAACAACTTAAATCATTGATTTAAAGACATTTTATTCGTATATTATATCGCTTCTGTAAAGTTAATCATGACCTTTACCTTTTCGAATAATTGTGGAAATTCTGATTTAAACTGGCTTGGAGTTTCAAAAAAATGCTCTAGAATTACCGCTATAAATTCAAACTCATTGGTATACGCGTAAATTCTAAAATAATCAGATTCAAGGAGTTTTTTATAGTTTGGCGGGTATTTTACTTGTTCTATAATCTCATTATAAGTAACTGCAAAAATAGTAGCCGAAGTATCGTTTTTCTTTAATCCTTCAAAATGCAGTACATGAGAAAATTCATGTAACCCTAAATTTAAGTTATCATTAGAAATTTCATAACCTTCCATAAAGTGTTTCCATGAAAAAACAATTGCTTTCATTCTTGGATTAAACTCACCTTTATGATATTCATTATTTGTAGATGAATAATAGATGTCTGGAAAAACAATAATTTTATTAATTACAGTAAAAAGATAGTTTCTCATTCCAAAAGTCAACATAATCGCCGTTGCTGCAATAAGCACACGAATTTCTTCCGTAATTTGTAGGCCTTCTTTTCCGTAAAAAGGATATTTTTTTAAAAAAACAGCAACTCTGTGTTCAAAATATAATTTTTCTTTAGAAGACAGTTTTTTATAGAAATCAAACTGATTATGCAAAACACTTAATTGAGCTAACGAAAGTTTTTTAGAAAATGGGTAAAAATGCACATAAATAGGCTTTCTAAAGAAAAATGCATAAATAGGTTCTACAATTACATTATAGGCAAAAAAACCAAAAAAAGTAAAACCAATTAAAAGTAAAATGTAAATCAATGGGTAAAAAATTGAGTTTAGCTAAAATACATATTCTGACTCAGTTAAAATGATTTGATTTATTTTTTTTCAATAAAATAAAACCTTAAAAAACAACCTCGAGCAAACATGATTATTCTTTAAGGTTTTATTTATTAAGTGTGACTTCGGCAGGGTTCGAACCTGCAACCAACGGAGCCGAAATCCGTCATTCTATCCAGTTGAACTACGAAGCCTTATTGAGTAATTAGTGAATAGTAAAAAGTGATTAGATAATTACTATTCACTAATTACTTTTATACTAAAAGTTTCTTTACAATACCAGAAATCGTTTTTCCTTCAGCTTGCCCGCCAATTTGTGCAGAGGCCAATCCCATAACTTTTCCCATTGAAGCAATACCAGAAGCACCTGTTTCAGAAATAATTTTAGCAACTATAGCTTCTACTTCGTCTTCTGATAATTGAGCTGGTAAAAATTGTTCAATTACTGTAATTTGAGCTAATTCTGGTTCTGCTAAATCAGGACGATTTTGTTCAGTAAAAATAGTTGCGCTGTCTTTACGCATTTTTACCAATCGTTGTAACATTTTTATTTCTTGATCTTCTGTCAAACCTTCAGAAGCTCCGGCTTCTGTTTTTGCTAAAATTATAGCCGATTTTATTGCTCTTAATGCTTCTAACGCTACAGAATCCTTAGCTTTCATAGCTTCTTTCATGTGCGTCATTATGTTTGTTTCTAAACTCATATTTTCTAATATATTTATATTCTCTTCTTGTAAAATTATTTATGCAAAAGTAATAAAAAAACCCGAAGATTTCTTCAGGTTTTTAAATGTGTAGGTTTGTTTTATTGCAGATTAATCTACGTTATCATGTAAAAATGAATTATTCGATCTTAGTTGAACATCATCGTTACTATCTGTTCCTAATGACATCCTAGATTGGTTATTACTTGCGGGTTGCTGTGTTAAATCAATGCCCATTCTTTTGTAAGCTGGTTCTTTTTCAATTTCATCAATTCGAGAAGCGCTATTGTTAAACTTATAATTAAAGTCTTTCATTTTTCTTTTACGTTCTTCAGCTCTCGCTCTTAAAGAATCCTCAATAGACATATCTAAAGGAGAAATAGTCTCATTTAGATTTGATGTTTGAACATCGTTATTTTTAGTAGCTATGTTTTTGAATGAAAAATTCAATTCCTCATCTACAGGCTCTTTTACTTCTTCAACTTTAGCTGTTGCAGTTAATTCTTTTTCTTTCTCTAAATAATCTTCAAGAGAATATTTTATAATTCCATTTTGACCTACTTCTGTTACTGGAATAAAGCTTACTGGCTCTTTTACTTCCATTTCCTTAATTTCATCTGTTAAATCAAATACAATTTGATTATTTTCTTCTTTCTTATCTTCAAACAAGTTTAAAGAAAAATTAAATTCATTCTCTTTTGCTTTAACAAATTCTGGCTCAACAACTTCAATTTCTCTAATTTGTGGAGTTATAATCTCAAAGTTATTTACAACATCTGGTGCTACAACTTCAAATGTTACGTCGATATTTTTTAAAAACTCTGTTGTAGGAATTAAATTCATAGAAGGAAGAGATGGCTCTTGAATTTCAAAAGCAATTTCTTCTTTTTCTGTTTCTTCTAAAGTAAAAATTACTTTTTCATCACAAATTGGATTAATAATTTCTTCTTGAGTTTCCGCTTTTGTTTCTATAATTGGTTCATTAACTATAATATTCGAAATTGCTTTTGCAGACAAATCATGAACAATTTTTTGTTCATCTTCTAGTGAATGAATTATTTTTTTAGGTTCTGTATTTACGATTTCAGCTTGTTGCTCAACGTTAAAACCCGTAGCAATAATAGTTACCGCAACACCTTCACCAAGAGTTTCATCTTCACCAACTCCCATTATGATATTAGCATTATGGCCTGCCTCTGATTGAATAAAATCATTAATTTCTCCAATTTCATCAAGTGTAATTTCAGATGTTCCAGATACAATTAACAACAACACGTTTTTAGCTCCAGAAATTTTATTATCGTTTAATAATGGAGAATCTAATGCATTTTTAATTGCTTCTTTGGCTCTATCGTCACCAACAGCAATTGAAGAACCCATAATAGCTGTTCCGCTGTTTGCTAAAACAGTTTTAGCATCACGTAAATCAATATTTTGTGTGTAGTGATGCGTAATAACTTCAGCAATTCCTCTAGAGGCTGTTGCTAATACTTCATCTGCTTTAGAGAAACCAGCTTTAAAACCAAGATTTCCATATACTTCACGTAACTTATTATTATTGATAACAATTAAAGAATCAACTTGTTTACGGAGCTTCTCAACTCCGTTCATTGCTTGTTCATAACGTATTTTACCTTCAAACTGGAAAGGAATAGTAACGATTCCAACAGTTAAAATATCACGTTCTTTTGCTAATTGTGCTATTACAGGCGCAGCTCCTGTACCAGTACCACCACCCATTCCGGCAGTAATGAAAAGCATTTTAGTGTTAGTATCAAGCATTTTTTCAATAGCTTCCATACTTTCTATTGCAGATTGTTGACCTACTTCAGGATTTGCTCCTGCACCTAAACCTTCAGTTAGTGTTAAACCTAATTGAATTTTGTTTGGTACTGGACTATTTTGCAATGCTTGTGCATCTGTATTGCAAACCACAAAATCTACACCTTTAATCCCTTGTTGAAACATGTGATTAATAGCGTTACTTCCACCACCACCAACTCCGATCACTTTAATGACGTTAGATTGGTTTTTAGGCAAATCGAATGAGATGTTTGTAAATTCTGACATAATGTTACTTTTTATTCTGCGTTATCTAAAAATTCTTTAATCTTTTCTATATACTTATCAAAAAATGACTTTTTGATTTTTTCTTCTGTTGATTCTGTTGGTTTTGGTTCTTCAGCTTTAGGTTTTGTTACTTCCTCAAATGAATCTTCAATTTCGACTTCATCTTTTTTAACAGGGACTTCTTTTTTCAATTCAACAATTGGAGTAGCACTTTTAGTATTATTACGAATACTATTCATAACTAAACCTACAGCTGTTGCATACATAGGACTTGAAAGTTCTTCATCTGAACCTCCCGCAAGGTGTTCGTTTGGAAAACCAATCCTTGTATCCATTCCTGTTATATATTCTACTAATTGCTTAATGTGTTTTAGTTGAGCTCCACCTCCTGTTAAAACAATTCCTGCAATAAGCTTTCTTTTTGGGTCTTCATGACCATATATTTTAATTTCAGCATACACTTGTTCTATAATTTCTACTACGCGAGCATGAATTATTTTTGATAAGTTTTTTAGCGAAATCTCTTTTGGTTCCCTTCCTCTTAATCCTGGAATTGAAACAATTTCATTGTCTTTATTTTCGCCTGGCCATGCTGAACCAAAACGCATTTTTAACAACTCGGCTTGTTTTTCAATTATTGAACAACCTTCCTTAATATCTTCAGTGATAACGTTTCCTCCAAAAGGAATTACCGCTGTATGACGAATGATTCCATCTTTAAAAATGGCTAAATCTGTTGTTCCACCACCAATATCAATAATAGCAACTCCAGCTTCTTTTTCTTCTTGACTTAAAACCGCATCAGCAGATGCCAAAGGCTCTAATGTTAAACCTGAAAGTTCTAAACCTCCACTTTTAACACATCTTCCTAAGTTGCGAATTGAAGCCGCCTGACCTACAACAACGTGAAAACTAGCTTCTAATCTTCCTCCATACATTCCTATAGGCTCTTTTATTTCAGCCTGACCGTCAATTTTAAATTCTTGAGGCAAAACGTGAATAATTTCCTCTCCAGGAAGCATTGCTAATTTGTGTACCTGATTAATTAACGCATCAATATCTGCTTCGCCAATAACTTCTTCAGGGTTTGGACGACTTATATAATCACTGTGTTGAATACTTCTTATATGTTGACCAGCAATTCCAACAACAACATCATTGATTTTATAATCAGAGTCATTTTCAGCTTCCATGATAGCTTGTTGTATAGACTGAATAGTTTGTGTAATATTATTTACAACACCTCTATGAACACCAAGACTTTTAGATTTTCCTACTCCTAGAATTTCTAATTTCCCGTATTCATTTTTCTTACCAATCATCGCAACAATTTTTGTTGTTCCAATGTCTAATCCTACTGCAATGGTTTCTTTATTCATAATCTATCTATTTCCTACAAACTACTTGTTCAGTAAACAATAAGTTTACCGACTTATAATTTTTAATCAATGTGTCTTTTATAGCATGTTTATAAAAAGCTTTATAATTCTTAAGCTTCTTATCAACATTTATTGGATTTCCAAAGATTATTTTAAATTCATAATCCCTATTGGTCATCACAACACTTCCAGACGGCAAAATAGTTAATCCCGTTATACTTTTTTTAAAGAAATCGTCTTTTGCAATTTCGTTAAACAAGTACACGTAATTACTCATTTCATCATCATTTATTTGCCCAATAACTACAGGAACTCTTGCTGAAAAATTTTCAGACAAAGGGATCCTATCTCCTTTACTATCAAGATAATACTTAGCATTATCTGATAAATATCGTACTATTGGGGTCTTTTGTTTTATACGCGCATTTAGTGAACCGTCTATACTAGAAAAAACCTCTGCTTTTTCTATCATCTCGTGATCATCGAGAACAGTTTCTAAAGTATTCAAATCTACTTTTTCTTTTTTGATTGATAAAGGCTTACCTGAATTTTGTATTAACAAGTTATTAACCATTTCATGTGTTATAAAATAGTTGTCTTTATCATCTGCAAATGAAATATTTACAGATTTTAACAATCGTTCATTATTCCTTTTCATTGAAAAAGAATAGAGAAAAATCATTAAAACAATGATTAAAACCAATCGGATGTTATGCCAATTAAGCCTTTTCATCTACTATTTTTTTAATTTCTGAAACCATTTCACCAATATCTCCCGCCCCAATTGTTACGTATACATTTGCATCAGAATTTTTAAATTCTTGCAACAATTCTTCCTTTGTAATTAGTTTTTTATTTTCATTTGAAATCTTGCTTAACAACCATGTAGAGTTTACTCCCTCAACTGGTAATTCTCTAGCTGGATAAATTTCCATTAATAAGACTTCGTCAAATTTTGAAAGACTTTCTGCAAATCCATCAACAAAATCTTTAGTACGAGAAAATAAATGAGGTTGAAAAGCTGCGATTATCTTTTTATTTGGATACAATTCTCTTACCGCTTGATGTACTGCATTTATTTCTGTAGGATGATGTGCATAATCATCTATGTAAACTGCCTTTTCTGTTCTTGTTTGAAAAGAAAATCTTCTTCTAACTCCTTTAAAAGAAGCTAAAGCCGCAAGTATATTTTCATTTGAAACTCCGTAGCTTTTTGACATTGCAAAAGCAATTAAAGCATTAGACAAATTATGATGACCCGGCAATGCAAATTTTACATTTTCAATAACTTCATCTGCCGTTTTTACATCAAAAACATAAAATCCGTTTTCGATGCGAATATTTTGTGCTGAAAAAGTAGCCTCTTCATTAATACCAATTGTATTTCCTTTTAATGGCAATCCTTTCGCAATGAATAAATTATTTGAAGTTACTTTATTAGAAAATTCCACAAAAGAAGCTTCAATTGTAGAAGCATCTCCGTAAATGTCTAAATGATCTGCATCCATTGAAGTGATACAAGCCAAATTAGGATGTAAATGTAAAAAAGAACGATCAAACTCATCCGCTTCAACAACTGTTACTGTTTTTCCGTCTCCAATTACATTTGAGTTATAATTCTCTACAATTCCGCCAAGGAAGGAAGTAACATCTACTCCACTTTGAAACAAAATATGTCCTAAAATACTTGATGTTGTTGTTTTTCCATGTGTACCTGCAACTGCGAAACAAAAAGTGTCTTTAGTAATTAATCCTAAAACTTCTGCTCGTTTTTTAACTTCAAAACCTTCAGAAAGGAAATAATTCCATTCTGAATGTTCTTTAGGAACAGCAGGCGTAATGATTACCAAAGTATTACTTTTGTCTAAGTATTTTTTATCTATTAAATTTAAATTATCTTCAAAATGAATATCCATTCCTAAAGCAATTAACTCACCTGTTAAGTGCGTTTGGGTTTTGTCATAACCGGCTACATTTTTACCAATATTCATAAAATATCGTGCAAGAGCACTCATTCCGATTCCTCCGATTCCTATGAAATAGATATTTTGTATTTGGTTTAAGTTCATTTTTATTTTATTAGTTTTTCAATTTCTTTTACAATCTCTTTAGTAGCATTTGGCAAAGCTAATTTGTGAATTTTTTTACTTAATTTACTTTGCTTATCATCATTAGAAAGTAAATCGGCAAATGTGTTTTTAAACTTTTCATCCAATTCGTTTTCTTTCAAAAGAACAGCTGCTTTTTTCTCTACAATAGCTAAAGCATTTTTAGTTTGATGATCTTCAGAAACATTAGGTGACGGAATAAAGATTGTTGGTTTCCCTACAATACACAATTCTGATACAGACGAAGCTCCTGATCTAGAAATAATAATATCGGCGGCAGCATAAGCCAAATCCATTTTATCAATAAAAGCTAAAACATGTACATTTTCCTTTTCATTAAAACGACTATACTCATCATAATACAATTTCCCACATTGCCATATTACCTGAACGCCGAGTTGTGTAATAAAGTTTATTTCTTGAGCAATTAATTGATTAATTCTTCTAGCTCCTAAACTTCCGCCTAAAACTAATAATGTTCTTTTTGTACTATCTAATTCAAAATAGGTTAAACTTTTAATTCGTTTTGTATCTATATCCAGCAAATCTTGTCTCACAGGATTTCCTGTTAACTTAATTTTATCTTTTGGAAAAAATTTCTCTAAACCTTCGTAAGCAACACAAATTGAACTCGCTTTATTTGCCAACAACTTATTTGTTATTCCAGGATATGAGTTTTGTTCTTGAACTACAACCGGAATATTCATTAATGTTGCCACTTTTAAAACCGCTCCGCTTGCAAAACCGCCTGTTCCAACAACAACATTTGGTTTGAATTTTTTAATGATTTTATAAGAGTCCCATAAACTAGAAAGCAGTTTAAATGGAAACATTAGATTTTGTATTGTTATTTTTCTTTGAATTCCTGAAATCCACAACCCTTTAATTTCGTAACCTGCTTGAGGCACTTTTTGCATTTCCATTTTATCTTTAGCGCCTACAAATAAGAACTCAGCATTAGGATGTTGCACCTTTAGCTCATTTGCAATTGCAATTGCAGGATAGATATGACCTCCTGTTCCGCCGCCGCTAATTATAAATTTTAAGTTTTGCATATTATTTATTTAATACAGGTTCAAGCGGGTTAGTTTCTTCATTTTCTGATTCATCATCAATACTAAAATCACCTAATTCAGCTTCAACTTCTTTATCAATTATTCTTTGTAACGCTTCGTCTCTTTTTTTCTTTTCATCTAAATCTAATGCAATCTCTTCTTCTTTTTTGGTAACACTTAAAATGATTCCAATAGAAGCACAAGTCATCCAAATAGAAGTACCGCCGGCACTAATTAAAGGCAATGTTTGTCCGGTTACTGGCAATAATTCTACAGCAACCGACATATTAACTAAGGCTTGAAATATAATTGGAAAACCCAAACCAACAATTAATAATTTACCAAAGAGCGTTGTAGCTTTATGTGCATTAATTATAAAACGCACAAAAAGCAATAAGTATAGAAACATGATTCCGAATGCTCCAATCATTCCATACTCTTCGACAATAATTGCAAAAATAAAATCGGATGATGATTGGGGTAAAAAGTTTTTCTGCACACTTTTACCCGGTCCTAACCCTTTAATTCCTCCTGAAGCAATTGCAATTTTAGCTTTTTCTATTTGGTACACATCTTCATCTTCAGTATCAGACGTAAAACGTTCAATACGCTTTTCCCAAGTCTTTACACGATTTGGCATTGTATCTGGAAAAGCTTTAGCAACCAAAATAAATAAAGCGAGAGCCGCTATTCCTAATCCAATTATAAAAAGCAAGTATTTTATTGGATAATAGCCAATATATACTACCATACAAACCATAGTAAAAATAAGTGCTGTTGTAGAAAAATTAGCTGGTAAAATTAAAATTAAAACCCCAAAAACAGGCAACCATAATTCTAAAAATGATTCTTTAAAAGTTACAACTTTACCTTCAATTTTTGCCAAATATCGAGCTACGTAAACCATTAAAACCATAAATGCAAACGTTGATGTTTGAAAACCAATACCAACTAATGGAATTTGAATCCATCTACTTGCGTTAGCCCCACCCATTGTTGTACCTTGAGTAAGTGTATAAATTAGTAATACTATAACTATTGGAATTCCAAAAATAGACAAAGCTCTGAAATAATGATAAGGTACTTTATGTACAAAATAAATAATTACAAATCCTAAAAAAAGATGTCCTAAATGTTTAATCAAGTAACCCAAAGTAGATCCTTTACCAATTACATATACTAGATTTGTACTAGCACTGTAAACTGGTAAAAACGAAATAAGAGCCAATAGAAAAACTATTGCCCATATTCCTTTATCTCCTCTTATTTTACTTAAGATATCATTCATTATTATAAATTATGAACCGCATTTTTAAATTGACGGCCTCTATCTTCATAGTTTTCAAACAAATCAAAACTTGCACAAGCTGGAGACAATAATACTGCTTCACCAGATTCTGCGATATGCTTAGCTATTTTTAACGCTTCTGACATAGAAGTTGTTTCAACCATCACATCAACAACATTACTAAATGTGCTTATTATCTTAGAGTTATCAACTCCAAGACAAATTATTGCTTTTACTTTTTCGCGTACTAACGACATTAATTCGTTATAATCATTTCCTTTATCCACACCACCTACAATCCAAACAGTTGGAACTGTCATACTGTCTAATGCAAAATAAGTTGCATTAACATTAGTTGCTTTAGAATCGTTAATGTATTGCACATTTTGAATTTTCAATACCTTTTCTAAACGGTGCTCTACTCCTTGAAAGTTAGACAAACTCTCTCTAATTGTTTGTTTTCTAATTTTAAGTAACTGAGAAACTGCTGTTGCAGCCATTGCATTTTTTAAATTATGCTTTCCTTCTAATGATAATTCGTTTATTGGCATGGTAAATAGGTCGTTATTTATTGTACTCGTTAAGTTTTGTTCTGTTATAAATGCTCCGTTTTCAACATTTTCTGTTAATGAAAAAGGAATTAATTGTGCATTAATTTTATTGTTTTGTAACCATTTTTTTATTTCAACATCGTCATTGTCGATAATTAAAAAATCCTCTTCTGTTTGGTTTTTTGTAATTCTAAATTTTGATTCTATATATAAATTATAATCGTAATTGTATCGATCTAAATGGTCCGGACTTAAGTTTGTAATTATGGCAATATGTGGTTTATAATTTATAATTCCATCTAACTGAAAACTACTTAATTCCAACACGTAAACATCGTGTTTGTTTTCTGCGACTTGCCATGCAAAACTTTTTCCAATATTTCCTGCTAAACCAACATTTAGCCCTCCTTGTTTCAATAAATGATAGGTAAGTAATGTTGTTGTTGTTTTACCGTTACTTCCTGTTATTCCAACGGTAAGAGCATTTGTAAATTGAACTGCAAATTCGATTTCTGAAATTACAGGTGTTCCTAAATCAATTAGTTTTTTTACAATTGGAGCTTTATCAGGAATTCCTGGACTTTTCATCACTACATCAGCATTTAGAATTAATGCCTCTGTATGTTGCTCATCTTCCCAAGGAATTGCATTAATAGCTAGGATTTCCTTATAATTCTCTTTGATTTTTCCGAAATCAGATACAAAAACTTCATATCCTTTCTTTTTCCCTAAAATTGCAGTTCCAACACCGCTTTCACCTCCGCCAAGTATTACTAACCTTTTCATATTATCTTAGTTTTAATGAGACTAATGAAAAGATGGCTAAGAAAATAGCAACAATCCAAAAACGAGTTACGATTTTACTTTCGTGATATCCTTTCTTTTGATAGTGATGATGGAGTGGCGACATTAAGAAAATACGTTTTCCTTCGCCAAACTTCTTTTTGGTATATTTAAAATAACTTACTTGAAGAATTACTGATAAATTTTCAGCTAAGAAAATTCCACATAAAACAGGAATTAATAACTCTTTACGAATAGAAATTGCAATTACAGCAATAATACCACCAATTGTCAAACTCCCTGTATCTCCCATAAAAACAGTTGCTGGATAAGTATTATACCAAAGGAAACCAACCAAAGCACCTACAAAAGCAGCAATAAAAATGGTCATTTCTCCAGAGTTTGGAATATACATTACATTTAAATAATCTGAAAAGATTACATTTCCAGAAACAAAAGCAAAAACACCTAATGCGAGTACGGAAATTGCAGAAGTTCCTGCAGCTAAACCATCAATTCCATCTGTTAAATTAGCACCATTAGAAACGGCTGTAATAATTAAAATTACAAAGGGAATAAAAATTAACCATGAGTATTTTTCATATCCATCCCCCATAAAGGAAAGAACATCTGCATAATCAAATTCGTTATTCTTTAAAAATGGAATTGTTGTAGCTGTTGATTTTTCATTTAATGAAGAAGCATCAAAACCAATTTCTGTTTTAACTCTTTCTTTTAAAGTATCTTTTCTAACTGTTACATTTGGACTAAAATAAAGTATTGAGCCAACAATTAAACCTAAACCAACCTGACCTAAAACCTTGAACCTTCCTTTTAAACCTTCTTTATCTTTTTTGAAAATTTTAATATAATCGTCAATAAAACCAATAGTTCCCATCCAAATAGTAGTAATTACTAAAAGAATGATATATACATTTTCTAATCGTGCTAATAAAAAGACAGGAATTAATGTTGCCAAAATTATGATAATTCCACCCATTGTAGGCGTACCTGCTTTTTGCTGTTGTCCTTCTAATCCTAACTCCCTAACGGTTTCACCAACCTGTTGGTTTCTTAAAAAATTAATTATTTTTTTACCGTAAATAGTTGCAAATCCTAACGAAAAAATAAAAGCCAAAGCCGAACGAAAAGTAATGTATTGAAACACACCCGCTCCGGGAAAATCAAAAGCTCTATCTAAGTATTGAAAAAGATAATATAACATCAATTATTTGTTTAGTTGGTTTAACATTTCCTTTACAATGAACATATCATCAAAATCATAGCGCACACCATTTATTTCTTGATACGTTTCATGTCCTTTGCCCGCAATAAGAATGATATCATTTTCATTGGCCAATTGACAAGCTGTTTTAATTGCTTGTTTTCTATCAGAAATAGACATTGTTTTTTTGAAGTTTTGAGGGTCCACTCCTTTTTCCATTTCTTCTATAATTGATTCTGGATTTTCAGTTCTTGGATTATCTGATGTAAAAATCACTTTATCACTTAAACTAGAAGCAATTTGTGCCATTACTGGTCTTTTTGTTTTGTCTCTATCGCCACCACAACCTACAACTGTGATTAACTGTTCATTTTTTGTACGAATATTTTCAATAGTGTTTAATACATTTTCTAATGCATCTGGCGTATGCGCATAATCTACAATTGCAGTTATTCTTCCTTTAGAAATTATATATTGAAAACGACCTGAAACACTTTCTAATGTAGATAATAATCGAAGTGCTTCATTTTCTTCAACACCCAATTCGATAGCAGTTGCGAAAATGGCTAATAAGTTATACGCATTGAATGAACCTATTAACTTAGACCAAACTTCATTATTATTTAATTTCAGTAACAAACCTGTAAATTGATTTTCTAAAATTTGGGCTTTATAATCTGCATATGATTTTAAAGCATAAGTAACTCTCTTAGCTTTAGTATTTTGAAGCATAATTGCCCCATTTTTATCATCTATATTTGTTATTGCAAATGCCGATTTTGGCAATTGGTCAAAAAACACTTTTTTAACATCTCTATATTCAGCAAATGAACTATGATAATCTAAATGATCATGAGATAAATTGGTGAAAATTCCGCCTGTAAATTCTAAAGCTTCTGTTCTTTTTTGATGAATTCCATGAGAACTTACTTCCATAAAACAAAATTCACATCCTACCTCAATCATTTCATTTAAAAAACGATTAATTGTAATAGAATCTGGAGTAGTATGTGTTGCTTTATATTCAGTTTCATCAACCATTATTTTTACAGTAGAAAGCAACCCCACTTTATATCCTGCATTTTTAAACATTTGGTATAATAAAGACGCAATAGTCGTTTTACCATTTGTGCCAGTAACACCAACTAATTTTATTTTTTGAGAAGGATTATCGTAATAATTAGCCGCTATAAAAGCTAATGCTTCATTTGTATTTTTTACCTGAACATACGTAACACCATTTACAATAACACTTGGAAACTCTTCACATATTATAACAGAAGCTCCTAAGCTTAAAGCTTTTTCTATATAATCATGTCCGTTTGAATGCGATCCTTTTATTGCGACAAAAACATCATTTAATTCTACAGTTCTAGAATCGAATGTAATTTTATTTACAGCAACATTAGTAGCGCCTTTAACAGCCTCTATACTTACTTTGTATAATATGTCTTTTAATATTTTCACTTTAGTTCTAGTATTATTACCTGGTTTTTTGAAATTTTTTCTCCAGCTTTTATTGATTGCATTTTAACTTTTCCGTTTCCTTTTACATTAACCGTCAAACCTAAGTTTTCAAGAAGTGCAATTGCATCCATTGCAACCATTCCTTTTACATTAGGAATAAGCGAAGTTTCTTTTTGCGATTTTTTATAATAAGAAGCATAATTATCTTCTAGTGATTTTACTTTAGCATCAATATTTTTGATGTGATTCGTTGGAGGCGAATCGGTATAAATTTTTTGAGCAATTCTTTTAAAAACTGGCCCTGCAACATCTGCACCATAATAACCTGCAGCAACATTTGGTTTATGAACCACCACAATACAAGAATATTTAGGCTGATCTGCAGGAAAATATCCTACAAACGATGAAACATAGTGTAATTTAGATTTGTCTCTATAATTAGCTTGTGCTGTACCTGTTTTTCCTGCCATAGAAAAGTCTTTAGAATACAGTTTTGAACCTGTTCCTCTTTTAACAACATTTTCCAACACTTTTCTAACCTTAATTAAAGCTTCATCTGAAGCAATTTTAGGATGAATAATTTCTGTGTCAAACTTCTTAACAGTAGTACTCCATTCTTTAATTTCTTTTACAAACAAAGGTTTTACCATTACACCATCATTCGCAACAGCGTTATATAAAGACAATGTTTGTAATGGAGTTAATGAAACTCCGTATCCAAATGCCATCCATGGCAATGAAACCCCACTCCAACCTTTAGTTCCCGGTTGATGAATTATAGGTTTACCTTCTCCAATTAATTGCAAGCCCAAAGGTTTATTTAACCCGTAACTATTAACTCTATCCACAAATTGCTTCGGATTGTCTTTATAAGCATCATAAACCGCTTGAACTAAAATAGTATTTGAAGAAACCTCAAAACCTTTCGCTAAAGATATTTTTCCGTAACCGCCTTTATGAGAATCTCTTACTTTTCTATTATAAAATTCAATAACACCACCGTTTGAATCGTACACACTACTTGTATCTGCTTTTTTGTCGTCTAACAAAGCAATAAGATCTAATAGTTTGAAAGTTGAGCCTGGTTCATGAGATTCAGCTACTGCATAATTTTGAGTTTCATAGTAACTTCCGTCTTTAGCTCTTCCTAAGTTTGAAATTGCTTTAACTTCACCTGTTTTTGTTTCCATTACTACTACACAACCATGGTCTGCTTCATAATACTCCAACTGCTTTAACAAAGCATGATGTGCAATATCCTGAATATAAACATCGATGGTCGAAATAATATCTAAACCATCTTGAGGTTCTAGCTCATTATTGTCGTTTATAGGCTTCCATTGATTTTTTGCAATTTTTTGCATCATTCGGTGACCGTTCGCTCCGTTTAAGTATTCTCTATAAGCATATTCTAAACCTTTTCCATTTGGAGTTCCATCATCATTTGTTCTTTCATAACCAATAGTTCTTTGCGCAACTTTGCCAATAGGATGTTCTCTAACTGTTTTTTGCTCTACAATTATTCCACCTCTATAAGGGCCTTTTTTAAATAGCGGAAAGCTTTTAATACGTAAATAATCAGAATAACTTAATTCTCTTGCTACTAAAAAATATCTGTTTTTATTTGCCCTAGCTTTTTTTAGCTTACTTTCATAATACCCAGAACTTTTACCAAAATAAGAAGCAAGAGAATCACTTAATGCACTAATGTTTTCATTAAAATCATCATTACTAGGCGACAAAGCATCGAAGCGAATTACATATTCTGGAATTGAAGTAGCCAACAAACTCCCATCTGAAGAATATACATTTCCTTTATTTGCAGGAATAGTAAAGTTTCTAACCGTTCTTTCTTTAGCTAATTTTCTTAAACTATCACCTTCAACCCATTGAATGTTATTCAGTTTTATCATAACAAGAATAGCCATCATAAACATTATGAAGACTACTAAATACATACGGTAAGAGACTTTTTTATCCGCTACTGCCATATTTTTAACTTATCTATAAAACCTTTAGTTTCTTTTTTATTTGATTTAATTACAATTTTTGTTGGAGGAACCGAAGATGGAAAAATTAATTTTTCTTCCATTTTTTTAGAAACAGTTGATTCCATTTTTAACTTCATTAATTCAGAACGCTTATCAACAAATTGAGATCTTTTTTCTTTAACCATATTAGTTAACTCGGTAATTCTATAATTTTTAGCATCGTATCTATGATTATTTGCAATCATAATCATTGCTAAAAAAACCAGAAATACAATAAATTTCCAGTTTTTCAACGCATCATCACTAACAAGAAATTTTGCTTTTAACAAACTATAAACACCTTTTTTCATAGTCAATTATTTTTTTTCAGCTACTCTTAACTTTGCACTTCTTGCTCTATTATTTATTTTTATTTCTTCGTTTGACGGAACAATTAATTTTTCAATAGTTTTAAACGGAACTTCAAAATTTCCAAAAAAATCTTTTTCTGGCTCACCTTCAAACATTCCATTTTTCACAAAACGCTTAACCAATCTATCTTCAAGAGAATGATATGAAATAACGCTCAACCTTCCTCCAACTTCTAAAATATCTAATGATTGCTCTAAAAATTCCTTTAAAACATCCATTTCTTGATTAACCTCAATGCGAATTGCTTGATATATTTGAGCTAAAATTTTATTGCTTTTATGAGCAGGCAAAAACCGAGAAAGTACTTGTTTTAAAGTTTCAGAACTTTTAATTTTACCTTCACTTCTATACGCTACAATTGCAGCCGCAAGTGCATTTGCATTTTTTAATTCACCATAATCAAAGAAAACCTTACTCAACTCTTTTTCTTCATAAGTATTAACAACATCATAAGCACTTAACTCTCCTTTTTGGCTCATTCTCATATCTAAGTCAGCCTCAAAACGAGTTGAAAAACCGCGCTCAGCAACATCAAATTGATGAGACGAAACTCCTAAGTCTGCAAGAATACCATCTACTTTTCTAATACCATGAAAACGAAGAAAACGTTTAATATTTCTAAAATTTTCATTTATCAACAAGAATCGGGAATCGTCAATTGCATTTTCCAAAGCATCTTCATCCTGATCAAAAGCAATTAACCTTCCACCTTCGCCAAGACGCGACATTATTTCTCTTGAATGACCACCACCACCAAAAGTAACATCTACATAAACACCGTTTGGTTTAATATTCAAACCATCAACTGTTTCTTTTAACAAAACCGGATTATGATATTCCATCTCCATTTTCAAATAAATTACCCATTACTTCTTCTGCTAAATCTGCAAAATCATCAGTAGCATTATCTATTGCACTTTCATACAAACCTTTATCCCAAATTTCAACAATATTAATCGCCGAAGACATTACTATATCTTTTTCAATTTTAGAAAAAACCAACAAATCTTTTGGTATTAACAACCTTCCTGCAGAATCAACTTCAATTGTTTTTACACCAGCAGTAAATCGTCTAATAAAATCATTATTCTTTTTCACAAAACGATTCAACTTATTCACCTTCAACATCATTTCATTCCATTCCTTCATTGGATAAAGCTCCAAGCAAGGCTGAAACACAGAACGCTTCAGCACAAAACCATCCTCTAATGATTTGAACTGTTTTTTCAACGAAGTAGGAAGCATTAATCTTCCTTTCGCATCAACTTTACATTCGTATGTTCCTGTAATCGAATTCAACTAAATGATTTTGTTTAGAATATGGACAAATTTAAAAAATATTTACCACAATTTACCACAAAAACCCACTTTGTTAATAAGTTTTCACACACATACCTAACGAATTACACCAAAATGAATATTAACAGTACAGAATATCAGCACTAACAAAGAATTTAAAATTATTCGAAAACAAAAAAAAGAAACAATCAATTAGTCAAAAACAATCAAATATGTTGAAAACTAATGGTTTAAAAAGAAGAATTTTAGAAATTACACCTCGTAATTAGTTTTATACAAATGCTTTCAAATCTTATATAATATCTTATATTTGTGAAAATTTCAGAACCTTAATTTGAAATTATTTTATGCTAAAAAAAGACAAAAAATACACCTACTTTGAAGCCGGAGAAGGTAAGCCAATTATAATACTTCACGGTCTAATGGGAGGCTTGAGTAATTTTGATGGAGTAGCTAATTATTTTCCTAAAAAAGGATATAAAGTAATTATTCCTGAATTACCACTATACACGCAAAACATTTTAAAAACAAACGTAAAAGCTTTTTCTAAATATGTAAAAGATTTTATGATTCACTTAGGTATTGAAAAAGCAATTTTGGTTGGTAATTCACTTGGTGGACATATAGCTTTATATTTCGCAAAATCTTATCCTGAGTTAGTAAGAGGAATTGTTATCACTGGAAGTTCTGGCTTATACGAAAGCGCAATGGGTGAAAGTTACCCTAAAAGAGGTGATTACGAATACATTAAAAAGAAAGCTGAAGATGTATTTTACGATCCTAAAGTAGCTACAAAAGAGATTGTTGATGAAGTTTTTGCAACGGTAAATGACCGTATAAAATTACTAAAAACATTAACCATTGCTAAAAGCGCCATTAGACATAATATGGCAAAAGATTTACCAAAAATGCATGTAAAAGCTTGTATTATTTGGGGCAGAAACGATAAAGTTACACCACCTGATGTCGCCGAAGAATTTAATAAATTATTACCTAATTCTGAGTTATATTGGATTGAAAAATGCGGCCATGCAGCCATGATGGAACATCCTGATCAATTCAATGAAATTTTAAATAATTGGTTAGTAAGCCATAAACTATAAAACACATTTAATTGTTGTTTTAAAAAATAAATAGATGAAAATAAATACTGCTGAATTTGTAATAAGTAATTCTGAAGTTGATAAATGCCCTAACGAGCCTTTACCAGAATACGCTTTTATTGGTCGATCAAACGTAGGTAAGTCTTCTTTAATCAACATGTTGACAAACCATAAAAGTTTAGCAAAAACATCTGGAAGACCTGGAAAAACTCAATTAATCAATCATTTTAAAATTAATTTGAATTGGTATTTAGTGGATTTACCTGGTTATGGTTATGCAAGAGTTTCTAAAAAAACAAAAGAAGTTTTTCAAAAATTCATTACTGATTATTTTGAAAAAAGACAACAATTAGTTTGTGCATTTGTATTAATTGACATTAGACTTGAAGCGCAAAAAATTGATTTAGAATTCATTACTTATTTAGGTGAAACCGAAGTTCCGTTTTGTATTGTTTTTACCAAAGCAGACAAAATAGGAAAAGTAAAAGCGCAACAAAATGTTGCAGCTTACACTAAAAAACTATTAGCTAATAATTGGGCAGAAATGCCTCAATATTTCATTACCTCATCAACAGATAAAACAGGAAGAGAAGAAATTCTTACTTATATTGACGAAATCAATCAAGTGGTTTTTAAAGAAAATGATAGTTTTATTTAAAACCAAAAAAATGCATATAAAAAAAGCCTAATCATTCAACAACTAGGCTTTTTCTGTTTTCAACAAAATATAAATTCTATTTCGTCAATTCCATTTTTTCTGCGAAATAATCACAAAAATCTTTCATTGTTGCAGTCATTTTTTCATCGTCGGTTGCACGATTAAAAGTGTCTGACATTGCTACTAATGTTTGGTGAAAAAATTGTTTCATTTCGTCAACAGGCATGTCTTTTGTCCATAAGTCAATACGAAGCGTTTCTAATGCTTTAGAATCCCAAATTGAAACCATCATTGCTTTTGCTTCTTCATTGTCTACGCCGCCATCTTGTGCAGACCATTTTAATTTTTCTGGTATTCTATTTTCGTCTAATTCTACTACGAATTTTATTTCTGAAGTTGTATTTGCCATTACTTTGCTGGTTTGTATTTTGATTTATCGAATATTGTTTTTGCGTCTAATGCTAGCATTTCTTTTAATGAAGTATCGTTGTTTTCCATATAACTACGCACAATTTGCCAACCTAACCATTGACCTACTCTTCCAGGAGATTCGGCATCTAAACCTAAATAGAATTTAGAAAAAGGCGCATTGTTAATGAATCGAAATTCGTTTTTCATGTTAGCTTCAAACAAAATGTTGTTCTCTACAAAATAACTCCACATTTGGTATTCATTTTCTTTACACCATTGAATTTGAGAATCGGTATATGCAATTTTAGCCGCGTCAGAATAATCAGGCAACAACTTATCTTTTAGGTATAATTGTTTCCCTTTATAAATCATTAATGCCAATAAACTTCTATTGGTTGGTGGTGCAACTTTATTAAATGAAAAACTGTTTACTAAATCTGGTAAAATTTGATTTTCATCAAAACCTATTCTTTCATATTCTGGAAAATCTTTATAATAACGATGTTCTTTACCTAAATAGCAATCTAAAGCGACAATTGCTAAAGTATCAACATAAATAGATTTTGCTTCTTTATCTACTTCGTTAATCAAAGTAATAACTCGCGGCGTTTTGTATTCTGGAAAATAATATTGGGCGTAACCAAATAATTTTGTCAAATCAGCTTCAAGCGGACCAACATTTGAATATTTATTTTGCACTTCGCCGTAAAGCTCTCGCAATAAAGGATTAGTTAATTTATTTACCCAAACCGTATCTTCATTACCTTCAGGGAAAAAGAAAGGAAATTGAGCTTTAACTTTTGACAAATCTTCTGGTTTCGATTCGTAAAATATTTTATCGAATCGCTCGATACTAAATTTTACAGGAATTTTAGCTACTTCTTCCTCCACTTTATCTTCTTTTTTACAAGAAAAAAATAAAACAACAAGACTTAAAATTAAAAGTTTCTTCATAGAACTTCAATATTTATTTTTAATTTTATCAAAATTTAAAAGCTTATTTACAAGCTTAAAAACGCAAAGATACATTTATAGTATAATAAATTTTCATAAAAAAATGACAAATTCCACAAATTTCAATTCAGAAAAAGTTACTGAACATATTGTAAAATGGCTTTTAGACTATGCTACTAACGCAAGAGTAAAAGGTTTTGTAGTTGGGATTTCTGGAGGAATTGATAGTGCACTTACCTCAACTTTATGCGCTATGACAGGCTTACCAACTTTATGTATTGAAATGCCAATTCACCAAGCAGAAAGTCACGTTAGCAGAGCAAACGAACATATTAAACAATTAAAGAAAAGGTTCCCTAAAGTTAGCAATAATAGAACCGACTTAACACCTGTTTTTGAAATGTTTAAAAATCAAGTTCCAAGTTCTGAAAACGAAACGGCTTTGAATTTAACATTAGCAAACACAAGAGCGAGACTTAGAATGACAACTTTATATTATCATGCAGGTATAAACGGATTTTTAGTTGCTGGAACCGGAAACAAAGTAGAAGATTTTGGTGTAGGTTTTTATACAAAATATGGCGATGGCGGAGTTGATATTAGTCCGATTGCCGATTTGATGAAAAGCGAAGTTCGCCAACTAGCAAAATATGTAAATGTTCCTGATAGTATTTTAGTTGCAAAACCTACCGATGGTTTATTTGGAGACGACAGAAGCGATGAAGACCAGCTTGGAGCGAGTTACGACGAATTAGAATGGGCAATGATGGCGATGGAAAACGGAAAAACAGAACACAATTTTGAAGGTAGAGAAGCTGTTGTTTTTAAAATTTACGAAAGACTTAATAGAATTAACCAACACAAAATGCAACCTATACCCGTTTGCGAAATTCCTAAAAAAATAAAGAATATCTAATTTTTTAACAAGTATTTACGTTTTTTTTCATTAACTTTGATAAGCTATTTACCCCGAAAAACCAATTGAAGTTATGATAAAAGTATGTATTGCCGATAACCATCCTGTGGTGCAACATGGAATTAAATCATATTTTAATAACAGTAATTCCATAGAAATTGTTGCTTCTGTTAATGATTTTAATTCTTTACAGAACACTTTACAAACTAAATCAATTAACGTTATAGTTGTTGATTTAGAGCTTGACGGATTGTCTAGCATTAGAGATATTAAATCGATAATTAAAGAATATCCTGAATCTAAAATTATACTTTTTACTTCCGTTTCAGAAAAAATGTACGCTCCAACAGCTATTAAAGCAGGAGTATCCGCCTATTTGCTTAAAACAGCTTCTTTAAAAGAGCTTGAAACAACAATTATTCGTGTTTCTAATGGAGTTGTAATTTTTAGCGATGAAGTTAAAAAAACAATTGAAGAACTTAAGAAAGGTAAAAAATCTGATCGACTATTTAAAAAACTGTCTACAAGAGAAATTGAGGTTTTACGCTATTTAAATGATGGTAAAAAGAATAAAGAAATTGCCCAGATACTTGGACTTGACGAAAAAACCATTAGTACATACAAATTGCGTTTATTAGCCAAATTGAATGTTACCAACTTAGTAGATTTATTAAATAAAGCGAAAAGTTTAGAAATTATTTAAGAATACCTACTCATAACTCTTCCTAGTTTTTTAGAAAACATATTAGTTAGTCCTAAATAATCCATAATCATTGCTAGAGACTCTGAATTATCTCCTGATACGTTTGTCACTAACTGATTTTTTAAATCATCAATAATATTATTTACCCAATACCATCTTAAAGTTAAGATGGTTTCTGTAACGTATTGAGCAATTGTAGCTTCTTTTAATTTTACGATAATGTTTTGAGATTCCCAATTATGAAGTACTTCTCGTTCTTCATTCATTAAAACAGAAGTTACCTCCTGAGCAATTTCTTCATCTAAACGCATTAAATATTGTTCTAATACAAAAGTTTCATTTTGATTATAATAATCAATTAAGTCTTTGTAAATTTTTTGAAATAATGGATTTGAAAGTTCAATCTCATCTTCTTGTAAACTCAAATATATTCTTTGGTAAACTTTTACATTATTTTTTTCAATAACTTCCTTAAGTTCACCTTCTTCATCTGGCTTTAAAAGAACATCATCAAATTCTTGCTCAACATTCCCATAAAGCAATAAAATTTGAATAATAATATGTTCTAACTCAAACTGAATATCAACTTTAGCTTTTGAAACCGGTTCATTATTTCGAACAACATCGAAAGCCTTTTTTTCTTCTTTAAATTTTTTATTAGCTTCAGAAAGATCTTTCTTATCCATTTGTGCCAACGTATTAAACAAAACCTCTTCAGAAATATCCATGATTCTTGAACATTCTTGAATATAAATTTCACGTTTAATTCTATCGGAAATCTTAGAAATACTGATAACCATATCCCTAATCAAATCGGCTTTTTTAATGGGATCATTCTTCGCTTCTTTCATTAACATGGAAGCTTTGAACTGTATAAAATCCATTGCATTTTCCTCAAGGTATTTTACCAATTCTTCATAAGGCATTTTCTTAGCAAAACTATCAGGATCTTCTCCTTCTGGAAACGCACAAACGCGCACGTTCATATCTGCCTCTAGAATTAAGTCAATACCACGAACCGAAGCTCTTAAACCTGCCGCATCTCCATCAAAAAGCACTGTGATGTTTTTTGTAAGACGACTTACCAATCGGATTTGATCGGGCGTTAAAGCTGTTCCAGAAGAAGCAACAACATTTTCAATTCCCGCTTGATTGAACTGAATAACATCGGTATACCCTTCTACCAAATAACAATTATCTTGTTTAGCAATTGCTTGTTTGGCGTGAAAAATTCCGTAAAGCACTTTGCTCTTGTGGTAAATATCACTTTCTGGAGAATTTAGGTATTTAGCTGCTTTTTTATCATTGGTTAAAATTCGACCACCAAAACCTAAAATACGACCACTCATACTTTGAATAGGAAACATTACACGACCTTTAAAACGGTCAAACTGCTTGTCTTCCTTAACGATTGAAAGTCCGGTTTTATCTAAATATTCTAACTTATAACCTTTACCAAGTGCTTCTTTTGTAAAAGCATCCCAAGTTTCAGGCGAATAACCTAGTCCGAATTTCTTAATCGTTTCAGAAGTAAAACCTCTTTCTTTAAAGTATGAAAGTCCAATTGCTTTTCCTTCTTCCGTATTTAATAATGTATTGTGGAAATATTTTTGAGCAAATTCAGAAACCAAATACATACTTTCCTTTTCATTTGCTATTGCAGCATCTTCATCCGTTTGAACGGTTTCTTCAATTTCAATATTGTATTTTCTTGCTAAAAATTTAATTGCTTCTGGATAGGTAAAATGCTCGTGCTCCATTAAAAAAGTTACAACATTTCCACCTTTACCCGAACTAAAATCTTTCCAAATTTGCTTTACAGGCGACACCATGAAAGATGGTGATTTTTCATCTACAAAAGGACTCAATCCTTTTAAATTACTACCTGCTCTTTTTAAATTTACAAAATCGCCAATAACCTCCTCTACTCGAGCAGTTTCAAATACATTTTCTATAGTAGATTTTGAAATCAAAATTTTTAATTAAAAAGGTTATAGTCACAAAGCTTCAAAGATACAAAGTTGTAAAGTTATTCAATAACTTAAATAAAAAAAGTGCTTTAAATTAATAAAACACTTTTTTAAATTATAACTAACGAATTACTTAATTGAAATCAAAACGTATTCCTAATGAAACATTGTTTTGGTCAATTGAATTATTCTTAAACATAGGATTAAGATCATATTTTACATATAAACTTGTTGCTCCATAACCAATATAACCACTTAAACCATAAGTGAAATCTGAAGCATTAAAATCTCCTTTTTCTTTCACTTTAATATTGTTTCCATTTTCTTCATATTTAAGAATTTGTTTTGACTTTATGCGAACTCCTCCATAACCTCCTATTCCTAAACGAAAAGAATCGTGTGTTTTGAAATATGAATTACCATCTTTATCAGTCTTTTTTCCTGAAAAATCAAATTCTAAGTGAACTGGAGCTACTAAAAACACACTACGAAAACGTGATTCATCAAGATTTACTGCTGCAGTTTGTAAATTAGTTTGATCTCCACTTTCTACAAAATATTGATTATCTGTTGCTCGTAAATTATTATACATAAGCGACAAACCATATTTTGCGTGCAAAAGATTGTGGTTTTTTAAAATTCTTGAATTTAAAGTTAAACCTAATTCGTAAAAATGAGAACCCCAAACTTTAAAATCGGACTTGTTTAGATTTTCACCTTCTGTAACTACATTATTTAAACCCGCAGCAAATACAAATTGAGATGTTGTTCTTCTTGATTTTTTTTCGATAAGATCTTTTTTTCCATTATAAACTTTAAATGAGCTCAAATTTATCTCTGTTTGATTTTCACCTAAATTATCTGAACTACCACCCATTACGATACGCGTTCCTCCTTTTTTCTTAGACTTAGTTTCATCCTCAGTAAACTTTCCGTTTACTTTATCTTTAACCAGCTGCGCTAATTTTTCTTCTTCAACTGCAACTTGAGTTTCAATATTATTTGCTCTTTCAGTTGCAATAGAAAGTTTTAATTCATCTCCTTTCTCTTTAGAAATTTTTCCGCTTTCAACCTGGTCGTCAATTGCTTTAACTTCTTGCTTTAAAGCTTTTTTCTCTTCGGTTGTAATCATTTCTATTTGGTCTGCAATTGCTTCTGCTCTTTCCTCAAATGAAATATGCTTTACATCTCTTCCTTTAATACTTCCTGTTTCTGGAATAGCATCTTCAACTACTTCAATCTTAATGTCGTCAAACCAAATTTGACCAGTTCCATTTAATAAAGCACCATAAGAAATTGCCGTTGCATCTTCAGGAACAAATAAAACAACCTCATATTTACTCCAATCTGTTGTCCCTTTTATAGCTCTTGGATGCATATTATCGAAAGCAAGAACTTTGCTGCGGTAATAATCAACACGCATCCACAATCCGGCCCAAGATTTTACATTTTCGCTTTTAATATAACCCGACATTTTAATCGTCTTTCCACGATATTCATTTGAGTTAAATGTTTTCATTATATTTCCAAATCCTTCAATTTTTTTCTCTAAAGATTTAATTGTAGAAACATTTTGCCTATTGCCGGAAATAGTATTTTGAATTTGCATTTCATAACTTCCTTCAACAGTTTGCCTAGTTACCCAACCCTCTGAAGGGTTTGCAGCAACCGCCTCTTGAGCACTTAATTCTGAGACCATTGCAACTACAAGTAGTGTTGCGTATAAAATAATTTTTTGCATAACTTTTCGTTTTTTGATTAATGATTGATTGATGATTATTCGTAATTTCTATTGGCAACTGCCGTTTTCACTTGATTAAAGTTTCTTTTTAATTTATCTAAAGTTGTTTCTCTGTATTCTTCATCAATTTCACCTTCAACTGAAGATAATAATGAATTTGGATTTACTTTTACAGAAGTTTTATTTGGTTTTGAAACAGCTATACTTGTTTCTTTTTGAGATTTATTTTCAACTGAAGCTAAAAGTTTTTCTGGAGAAATAAGTCGGTTATTTTCATTCGATTTTTGATCTTCACTCTCAGAAACAGCAAGTTTTGAATTTTCTACAACTTCGTATTTCTTTTTTGAAACAAATTGTTTTGAAGTGTTTTTGACTGCAAATTTTTCTTGTTGTTGAACTAAAACAAGTTTATTATTATTCTCTTCTTTTGTAACAACATCTTGTGTTGAATTTTCGATTTTATTCGTTTCTGAAGAAGTACTTTCGTTTGTAATAACAATTCCATTATTTTGAGGACTAATTACTTCCGTACTCTGATTAGTAAACCAAAAAGTTAAACCTAAAGCAAATAAAACAGAAGCAGCAACATAATAAAATGGAAATGCTTTTTTCTTAGGTTTTTCTTCTAAAGACAACATAGCATCAAGCCTGTCCCAAGAATTTGCGCTTGGCTGAATTTCTCTCGTATTCAGTTTGTTTTTTATGTTTTTATCTAGTTCCATTTTCTTGTCTTTTTAGTTCTAAAATTTGGGATTGAAGTAACTTTCTCGCATTTGCCAATTGTGACTTTGACGTTCCTTCTTTAATGTTTAACTTCTCTGCTATTTCTTTATGTTTAAATCCTTCAATTGCATAAAGATTAAAAACCAATTTATATCCTTCTGGCAGATTATCAATTAACAACTGTATATCATCTACCGAAAAATCTTCCATTTCTTCAACATCTTCAGATTCACTTGCTATCAAATCATCAATTTCATTGTGTTGGAAAATATTTTTCTTAACTCTAATGAAATCAATACATTCATTTACCATAATTCGTCTTATCCAACCTTCAAAACTTCCGTTATGTTCAAACTTTTTTAAATTGGTAAATGCTTTCATAAAAGCAGTAATCATAACATCTTCAGCTCTGTGAATATCTTTTACATATTGTCTGCAAACGCTTAACATCTTTGGAGAAAATTGAGTATAAATGTGTTGTTGCGCTTGTCGGTTATTTTCGACAGCCAATGCTATTAACTTTTTTTCTTCTTGATGTAATTGAATTACTTTCATGTTTCAAAGTTCAATGTCAAGCTCAAAATTCAAAAATCAAATTCAAGTAAAAAAAAATGAAATTGCTTTTTGCGCTTGCAACTGTTGTTGAATTATTGCCTTCTATTTATATAGACGAGAATGATTTTAAAATGGTTGTATGCAGTTGAATATTATTTTTAACACATAGTTTATTGTTTCTTTAGAAAAGTCGCTTCGCTTTAGTATAGATTATTTAGAAAAAATAGATTTATGAGATTCTCCTTACGTCGGAATGACAAGTTTACGGAAATTGAAGTTGAAATTTGTTCTTGTCTTTTGAAATTGCAATTGCTCTTGACTATTTTTTTCTTTCAATTACGTAGTTTACCATTAAAACTAACGAATCTTTATAGGGAGAATTTGGAAAATCTTGAATTAAAGCCAATGCTTCTTGTTGGAACTGAACCATTTTTTGTTCGGCATACACCAAACCTTGCTTGTCTTTAACGAACTGAATAACTTCTCTAACTCGTTTTTTGTCTTTATTGTGATTTTTAACCGAGTTAATTACCCAACTTTTCTCTTTTTTAGAACAGTTATTCAAAGCATAAATTAAAGGCAAGGTCATTTTTTGTTCTTTAATATCTATGCCTGTTGGCTTACCAATGGCATCATCCGTATAATCGAATAAATCATCTTTAATTTGAAAAGCCATTCCAATAAGTTCTCCAAATTTTCGCATTTTTTCGACCACTTCTTTATTATCTGGAATTACAGAACATGCACCAAGAGAACAACAAGCCGCAATAAGAGTAGCAGTTTTTTGACGGATGATTTCGTAATAAATATCCTCAGTAATATCTAATCGGCGTGCTTTTTCAATTTGCAACAATTCACCTTCACTCATTTCGCGAACAGCAACAGAAATAATTTTCAGTAAATCGAAATCGTTATTATCTATAGAAAGTAACAATCCTTTAGAAAGTAAATAATCGCCAACTAAAACCGCAATTTTATTTTTCCAAAGTGCATTAATGGAGAAAAAACCTCTTCGTTTATTCGAATCGTCAACTACATCATCATGTACTAAAGTAGCCGTATGAATTAATTCAATTACCGAAGCTCCACGATAAGTTCTTTCATTAACAATTCCATTGCCAACCATTTTTGCAGTAAGAAAAACAAACATAGGTCGCATTTGTTTTCCTTTTCGGTTAACAATATAATAAGTGATTCGGTTTAAGAGCGCAACCTTTGAAGACATCGATTCGTGAAACTTCTTTTCAAAAAGTTCCATCTCATTTGCGATAGGTTGTTTTATTTGCTCTACAATTTTCATTCAGTTTTCAAAAATACAGAATTAATCAGAATGCTTGTTCAATTTTATGATTTATTAGCCAATTGCCCACAAGCCGCATCAATATCTTTACCTCTACTTCTACGAACTTTCACCACAATTCCGTTTCGTTCTAAAGCGTTAATATAATCATTTGTTGCTTGTTCAGATGCTTGCTGGAAATCGCCATCATCAATTGCGTTGTATTCAATTAGATTCACTTTACACGGAACGTATTTACAGAATTTCACCAAGGCATCAATCGATTCTTTATTATCGTTTATTCCTTTCCAAACTACATATTCGTACGTAATTTTACTTTTTGTTTTTTGGTACCAATATTCCAAAGCTTCACGTAAATCGGTCAACGGAAAACTTTTAGTAAAAGGCATGATTTCATTTCTGATTTCTTCAATTGCTGAATGTAATGAAACGGCAAGTTTTACCTTAACCTCATCATCTGCCATTTTTTTAATCATCTTTGAAACTCCAGAAGTAGAAACGGTAATTCGTTTTGGCGACATTCCTAAACCTTCGTTAGAGGTAATCATATCAATGGCCTTAAAAACATTAGGATAGTTCATTAAAGGCTCACCCATTCCCATAAAAACGATGTTCGATAACGGTCGGTTATAATACAAACGACTTTCTTTATCGATAGCAACAACTTGGTCGTAAATTTCATCAGGTTGCAAATTACGCATGCGTTTTAAACGAGCTGTTGCACAAAAATTACAATCTAAACTACAACCAACTTGACTTGAAACACAAGCCGTAGTTCTAGTATTTGTTGGAATCAAAACACTTTCTACAATTAAATCATCATGAAGACGTACTGCATTTTTCACGGTTCCGTCGGTACTGCGTTGCATAGTATCCACTTTAATGTGATTGATTACGAAGTTTGCTTCTAGCATTGCACGTGTTTCTTTGGAAACATTCGTCATGTCTTCAAAAGTATGTGCGCCTTTGCTCCACAACCATTCGTACACCTGATTTCCACGAAAAGCTTTGTCTCCGTTTGCCACAAAAAAATCTCT
>PKEA01000013.1 GCA_002862805.1 Flavobacteriaceae bacterium
GTTTTTAATGCTTCACCTTCGTCAAATAGTTTGTCGATTGATGAAACGATTTTGCTAAAAAGACTCTTGGCTTTAAAGCTTGATAATACAGAAAATTATTTTTCGGCTCATCAAAGACAAATTCTTCTAAAAGTCATCATCAATTATTTTACATTAAATGTCGATGGTTTTAAAACACCAAAATCGGTAGAAGTTTTCAAAGAGGTTTTTAATTAGACACTTTTTAAGTACCAAATCATCAAACTTTTGCCTTTTGCCTTTTGCCTATTTACTATAAATCACTACTTTCGCAACTTCAATTAAGATTACGACAAAATGAGTACAAAATTCACTGAATACAAAGGACTTAATTTGCCAACTGCGGCATCTGAAGTACTTGATTTTTGGAAAAAACAAAATATATTTGAACAAAGTGTAACTTCTCGTGAAGGAGCAACACCTTTTGTGTTTTTTGAAGGGCCACCTTCTGCAAACGGATTACCTGGAATTCACCACGTAATGGCGCGTGCTATTAAAGATATTTTTTGTCGTTATAAAACTCAAAAAGGTTTTCAAGTTAAGCGTAAAGCAGGTTGGGATACTCATGGTTTACCAGTTGAATTAGGTACTGAAAAAGAATTAGGAATTACCAAAGAAGACATTGGTACAAAAATCACCGTTGCAGAGTATAACGAAGCGTGTAAAAAAACCGTTATGCGTTATACAGATGTTTGGAACGATTTGACCGAAAAAATGGGTTATTGGGTAGATATGGAAGATCCGTATGTTACTTACAAATCAAAATACATGGAAACGGTTTGGTGGTTGTTGAAAGAAATCTATAAAAAAGATTTAATTTATAAAGGATACACAATCCAACCTTATTCTCCAAAAGCAGGAACAGGTTTATCTTCTCACGAAGTTAATCAACCAGGTTCTTATAGAGATGTTACCGATACTACAATTGTAGCACAATTTAAAGCTATCGAAAGTACATTGCCGAGTTTTCTTAAAGGTTTTGGAACAGTACACTTCATGGCTTGGACAACAACCCCTTGGACCTTGCCAAGTAATACAGCTTTAACAGTTGGACCAAAAATCGATTATGTTTTAGTAAAAACATTCAATCAATACACTTTTGAACCTATCAATGTTGTTTTGGCTAAAAATTTAGTTGGAAAGCAATTTGGAAAAGGATTTTTTGCAACTGAAGAAACTACCGATTTCGAAAATTATAAAGCAGGAGATAAAAAAATACCATACCAAATTATAGCCGAAGGAAAAGGAGCAGATTTAGTTGGAATTCGTTACGAACAACTAATGAAATTAGCCTTACCAAATGACAATCCAGAAAATGCATTTAGAGTAATTTCGGGAGATTTTGTTACCACGGAAGATGGAACAGGAATCGTTCACACAGCGCCAACATTTGGAGCAGATGATGCTAAAGTGGCTAAAGAAGCTACACCAGAAGTGCCGCCAATGCTTGTGAAAGATGTTAATGATAATTTAGTGCCTTTAGTCGATTTACAAGGAAGATTTATTCAAGGTTTAGGTGATTATTCTGGGAAGTACGTTAAAAACGAATATTATAACGACGGTGAAGCGCCTGAGCGTTCTGTTGATGTAGAAATAGCTATTCAATTAAAAGAAGAAAATAAAGCCTTTAAGGTTGAAAAATATGTGCACAGTTATCCACATTGTTGGAGAACTGACAAACCTATTTTATATTATCCGTTAGACTCTTGGTTTGTTAAAGTAACCGAAGTAAAAGAACGTATGTTCGACCTTAACGAAACTATCAACTGGAAGCCAAAAGCTACAGGAGAAGGACGTTTTGGAAATTGGTTAAAGAATGCTAACGATTGGAATTTATCTCGTTCAAGATATTGGGGAATTCCATTACCAATTTGGAGAACTGAAGATGGAGCAGAAGAAATGATTGTTGGTTCTGTTGAAGAATTATACAACGAAATCGAAAAATCAATTGCTGCTGGTTTCCAAAAAGAAAATCCGTTTAAAGGATTCGAAATTGGAAACATGTCTGAAGCAAATTATGATTTGGTTGATTTACATAAAAATGTAGTCGATGCAATTGTATTAGTTTCACCTTTAGGTAAACCAATGCAACGCGAAAGCGATTTAATTGATGTTTGGTTCGATTCGGGTTCTATGCCTTATGCACAATGGCATTATCCTTTTGAAAATAAAGAAAAAATTGATGAAAATCAAGATTTTCCAGCCGATTTTATTGCGGAAGGTGTCGATCAAACACGTGGTTGGTTTTATACGCTACATGCTATTGGAACGTTAGTTTTTGATAAAGTTGCTTATAAAAATGTAGTTTCAAACGGATTAGTTTTAGATAAAAACGGACAGAAAATGTCAAAACGTTTAGGAAATGCTGTTGATCCTTTTGAAACACTTTCAGAATATGGTGCCGATGCAACGCGTTGGTATATGATTTCTAATGCAAATCCTTGGGATAACTTAAAGTTTGATCTTGAGGGAATTGCTGAAGTTCGTCGTAAATTCTTTGGAACACTTTATAACACCTATTCGTTCTTTTCATTATATGCAAATATTGATGGGTTTACCTATGCTGAAGCAGAAATTCCATTAGAGGAAAGACCAGAAATTGACCGTTGGATTTTATCAGAATTACATACATTAATTAAAGACGTTGATGCTTTTTACGCAGAATATGAACCTACAAAAGCAACAAGAGCTATTTCAGATTTCGTACAAGAAAACTTAAGTAACTGGTATGTTCGTTTATGCAGAAGACGTTTCTGGAAAGGTGAATACGCACAAGATAAAATTGCTGCTTACCAAACGCTTTACACGTGTTTACTTACTGTGGCTAAGCTTTCTGCTCCGGTTGCACCTTTCTTTATGGACAGGTTATATTGCGATTTAACACAAGCAACGGGTTCTGAAAACTTTGAAAGTGTACACTTAGCAAACTTTCCGGTTTCGGTTGAAAACTTTGTTGATAAATCATTGGAAAGTAGAATGATGAAAGCACAAACGGTTTCTTCATTGGTTTTATCATTGCGTAAAAAGGAAATGATTAAAGTGCGTCAGCCTTTACAAAAGGTAATGATTCCGGTACTTGACGAAAATCAACGTGCTGAAATTGAGGCGGTTTCTGATCTTATAAAAGCAGAAGTAAACGTGAAAGAGGTGGTTTTAATGGACGACGCTTCTGGTGTTTTAGTGAAACAAATTAAACCTAATTTCAAAGCACTTGGACCTCGTTTTGGAAAAGATATGGGTCTGATTTCTAAAGAGATACAAAACTTTAGTCAAGATCAAATTAATCAAATTGAGAAGGATGGAAATCTTGAAATTGTTGTTTCAGGAAAAAATATTAATTTAACATCCGAAGATGTAGAGATTCTATCACAGGATATTCCGGGTTGGTTAGTAGCTAATGCAAACGGAATTACAGTTGCTCTTGATATTACAATTACTGATGAGTTGCGCAATGAGGGTATTGCAAGAGAGCTGGTAAATAGGATTCAAAATATTCGTAAAGATTCTGGTTTTGAAGTAACGGATAAAATTATTGTTCATATTCAAAATAATGAAGAAATTGAACAAGCTGTAGCAGCAAATTTGAGTTATATTAAATCGGAAACCTTAACGAACGAGCTACTTTTTAAAGAAAATTTAGAAAATGGTACGGAAATTGAGTTTGATGACTTGAAAACATTAATATTGATTTCGAAATAATGAAGCCGAAAGATTTTATCTTTCACATTGTAAAACTATAAAAAAATAAGTTATGGTAGAGGAAAAATTAAGATATTCTGATGCAGAATTAGCAGAGTTCAAGGCTTTACTACTTGACAAAATTGAAAAAGCAAATGCTGATTTAGCGCTTATTAAAAGTGCATATATGAACAATTCAAATAATGGAACCGATGACACATCACCTACATTTAAAGCATTTGAAGAAGGAAGTGAAACAATGTCTAAAGAAGCAAATTCACAATTAGCTATTCGTCAAGAAAAATTCCTTAGAGATTTAAAAAATGCTGTGGTTCGTGTTGAAAATAAAACGTATGGTATTTGTAAAGTAACGGGTAAATTAATTGCTAAAGAACGTTTAAAAGTTGTTCCTCATGCAACTATGAGTATAGAGGCAAAGAACTTGCAACGTTAATCTTTATATAAAAATTGACTAACGCTCCAACAGGAGCGTTTTTTATTTCACAAAATTCTTACTTTTGTAAAAAAATATCCACAATGTCTTTAAAAAGAGCTTATTTATTAGTTGTTCTTGTATTGTTAATAGATCAAATATCAAAGATTTATATTAAAACCCATTTTTTTATTGGAGAATCTATCAATGTTTTAGGATTAGATTGGTTTCGTATTCATTTTATTGAAAATGAAGGAATGGCTTGGGGAGCTGTTATTCCTGGAGAATATGGTAAATTAATCTTAACTGTTTTTAGAATAGGCGCAGTATTTGGTATTGGCTGGTGGCTTTGGGATTCTGTTATAAAAAAGCAATCTACTTTTTTAATTGTAGCTATTGCATTAATTCTTGCAGGCGCTGTAGGTAATATTCTTGACTCTGTATTTTATGGTGTAATTTTTAACGACAGTTATCACCAAGTGGCAACAGCTTTTTCAAGCGAGCCTTACGGAACTTGGTTTCATGGAGAAGTAGTTGATATGTTCTATTTTCCTATTTGGGACGGTGTTTTACCTTCTTGGATTCCTGTTTGGGGCGGAAATCACTTTACATTTTTTAACGCTATTTTTAACGTTGCAGACATTGCTATTTCTACAGGTGTTGGAATTCTAATTGTGTTCAATAAAAAAGCGTTTGGAAGTTCTGAAATTAAGATGGAATAGTAATCTCTTGAAGTAAATTAATTGTAGTTTCTAAATTTGCAATTCTATTTTGCAATAATTCAATGAGCATATTTTTTTCTTTTAATTGATCAAAGAGCATTCTATTTTCATTTAGCTCGCTAGTTTCTAATAATTCTGTAGGAGAAATATTAAAAATAACACCTATTTTTGCTATATAGTTAAAAACGCTTTTGCTTTTTCCATTTTCTATACGCGCAGCCGATTGTGAAATACATAATAAATCGGCGAGTTCTTCTTGCGAGTATCCCTTCGATTTTCGTAGTTGGCGTAGTTTTGAAATTGAAATCATTATGGTTTTAATATAACATTAAAATACAAATCTATTTTTTTTTTTTTTCAATTTTGTAAAAAAAGCACAAGCTTTAACAAAATGTACAAATAATCTGTAACTGATGTTAAGAAATAATTCTTTATGTAAAAATTACATTGAAACATGCTATTTTAGCATAATGTTTTCTTGTTGTCCTATTTAGTTTTGTATTATTAAATTAATGTTTAACTAAAATTTTTAAATTATGAAAAATTTATTTTTGTCACTAGCATTTATGCTAGTAAGTAGTTTTTCTTTTGCTTCTACTGGAGAGGTGAAAAATGATGTTTTAAAACCAATGCCTTATATTATTATGACTTCTTGTGGAGCAACGGTTCAGGGAGTAGGTGATTTTACAGTGGATGAGTTTTTTGATTTAATGGATGCAATGGAATCAGCATTGTGCGGTTAATCTAGTTAATAGGAGGCTAAAGGCCTCCTTGTTTTTAGTATATTATGAAAAAAAAAATTAAAATTTATCAATTTTGTATTGTTTTTTTATTTGTTAACATGTCTTATAGTCAAGTAGAGAAATACGATGTAAAGTTTATTTACGATACCGAAATAATTTTAGAAAACGGAGATGTGCTTATCGAAAAAATGCAACTGCTTTATAGTCCCCAAAAAAGTGTTTATGTAAGCCCTGTAAAATTAATTTTAGATTCTTTAAAAATAGAATTTCGTAAACAAGGCGATATATATGGCTATTTAGAAGCAAAGGCAAAATATCCAGAAAACAGATTGCAATATGTTGTTTTTAAAGAACATAAATCATATAAATATCAATTAGTTGGTGTTGATAAAACTAATATTGAAATAAATAATGAAACACCTCAATTAGAGTGGCAGTTGCAACAAAAATATGATTCTATATTAAACTATAAAACACAACTTGCTACTGCAATATATAATAATACTGAATATGAGGCTTGGTTTACGGCAGATATACCTATAAATAATGGGCCATATTTTTACCAAGGCTTACCAGGATTAATTGTAAAAATAAAAAATAAAAAACTAAATTATAACATACAACTTGTTGGGATAGAAAATAAAAAAGGTATTATGCCAGAACCATTAACTGAAAAAATAGCAACTATAAAGTTTAGCCAATTATACACTACAATACTTGGGTCTCATAGAAGTTTAATAAAATGGGCTGGAGTTGATAACGAAAGTGAAAAAAAGATTATTGAAGCAGGTGAAAATAAAGTTGAAAAAAAGTATTTATTTGAATTTTAACAATTAATATTTCATGAAGGGTTATTCAGTATTTTATTTCATACTAATTTCAAATTTTATTTTTTCTCAAACAATTTTAAAAGGTACTTTAAAAGACGTTGAAAATAATCTAGTTTCAAACTTGAGTGTTGTTGTTTACGACAATGAAGAAAACATTTTAGGCTATGCTATTTCCGATTTTGATGGAAATTATTCACTTTCTTTTTCAACCAATTTAGAAAATGTTAACTTAAAAATAAAAGGCTTTAATTTTGAAACAATTTCAGAAACAATAGAAAACACTTCCCAAATAAAAAACTTTGTACTACAGCCTTCAGTAACTCAATTAAAAGAAGTAATAGTAAAGGAAAATATAATAAAACAAAAAGGCGATACTATTAGTTATAATGTTGCCTCGTTTGCAAGTGAAAAAGACAGAACAATAGCCGATGTGTTGTCTAAAATGCCTGGAATTGATGTGTTATCTGATGGAAAAATTTTATATCAAGGCAAACCGATTAATAAATACTATATTGAAGGTTTAGATTTATTAGAAGGAAAATATAATTTAGCAAATAAAAATTTACCATTTAATCAAGTTTCAAAAGTTCAAGTTTTAGAAAACCATCAGCCTATAAAATTATTAGATAGCCTAACTTTTTCTGAAAACGCAGCATTAAATATTAAATTAAAAAATAATATTTCGTTTACAGGTCAAGCAGAATTAGGTATTGGAACAAATCCAATATTATATCATGCGAATATTACACCAATGCTTTTTTCTAAAACAAGGCAAATTATTGCTTCGTATCAAGCTAATAATGTGGGTAATAATATAAGCAATCAAAATAAAGTATTAACTATCGAGGATTTAATTGATAAATTGGATGCAAATAATGAAAAAGAGGATTGGCTATCTATTCAGGCTTTAAGTGCTCCAAGTTTTTCCGAAAAGCGGTGGCTTAATAATAACACGCATTTAGCATCGGTAAATTTCTTACAAAAGCTAAAAAACGAACTCCAATTAAAAGCCAATTTTTCGTATTTTAATGATTATCAACAGCAAAATGGATATGCTCAAACAAATTTTTATACAATAGCCGATACAATTAAGCTTTTAGAAATAAAACAAAATAAAATTTTCACAAACAATCTTGATGCAAACATTACGCTAGAACAGAATACTAAAAAGAAATACTTTAAAAATAAATTTCAGTATAAAGCTTTTTGGGATAGTCAAACGGGTTATTTAAATGTAAATAATTCGGAAATTCAACAACGTTTAAGTAATCAGTACTTTACTATAAATAATAATTTCAAACGAGTTTTTGTTATAGGCAAACAATTGTTTACAATACATTCTAATGTAGCATTAAGTAAAACGCCTCAAAACCTTATTGTTTCTCCAGGTCAATTTGGAGATTTACTTAATAATGGAGATAATTATCAATTGTTACAACAAAATGCAAAAAGCACTAAATTAATTACGAATAATGCTTTAAACTTTACTAAAGCACTACATTCATTTACTATAAATCAACGTTTGGGATTTTTGTATGAAAATGAAAATCTTAATTCTGAAATAGTTGTAAATAATACAATACTAAATTCAACAGATTTTCATAATAATCTTAGTTTTAATAAGTATAAAATTTATTTAGAGCCACAAATTCAATACAAAAAAAACAATTGGCGGCTTGAGTTTAAAGCACCTGTAAATAATTATTTTTTTAAATGGCAACACACACAAAATTTAAACAATCAGAAAAATAAGATTGCTTTTGAACCTAAGATAAATATTTCAAAAGAACTTAATGCTTTATGGAAAATAAGTACAAGTTACAACAGAAGCTTTCAATTTGGGAAAACCAATCAAATTTATGGAGGTTACATTTTAACTAATTATAGAAATATTCAACGTTTTAATGCGGTTTTACCAGAAAGTATTAGCAACAGTTATAATTTAGGTGTGAATTATAAAAACCCTATATCATCTTGGTTTGGCTATGTTTTTTATACGTTTTCAAATACACAAAATAATATTTTATACAATTCTTCAATTAATCAGTTTGGAGCGGTAGAAGTGCAAGCCGTTCAAATGGATAATAAAAGAAAAAATTATAATGTAAATTTCAAATTAAGTAAATATGTGTCTAAAATTAATTCAACTTTTAGTTTTAACTCAATCTTTTCGCAATCAATTTTCTCACAATTAATTAATAACAATTTAAATCAAATTGCAAACAATAATATAGTTTTAGAATTTAAAATTAATTCAGAAATAGTAAAATGGTTTGAAGTTGAGATGAAATCGAATTCTAGTTTTTCTAAAAACAAAATAGGAAGTTCCAAAATCAAAACTATTACAAATCAACTGCATAGTTTAAATTTAAATTTTTATCCAAAAGAACTGCATTATTTTGCTTTTAACACAGAATTTTTAATTAATAATTCATTCGATAAAAATAACGAATATAATTTTTTAGATTTTTTATATCGTTATACTTGGAAAAAGAAAAATATTGATTTCGAATTTCAATTAAATAATATTTTTAACACGGCAAACTATACAACAATTTCAGTTTCCAATTTTAGTTATGTTGAAACAAATTTTCAATTAAGACCTAGACAAGTTTTTTTTAAAATGCGATTTTCACTTTAATTAAAATTCTATAATCTCATCACTCGTCACACAAAAGTCTAATTTTACATCACTTTCAAATACATCTTCAATTAATTCTTCAGGTTCAAAGAATGAAAGACCAATTTTAACAACATCTGGTTTGCATCCGCTAAGAAATTTATCGTAGAATCCTTTTCCGTAGCCAACTCTGTTTCCTAGTTTGTCATAGGCTAAAAGCGGTACAAAAACTACATCAATCATTTCTGTAGGGACATTTAAACCATTAATAGGTTCAGGAATATTGTAATCGTTTTTTTTAATCTTGGTGTTTTCTGTTAGTAAAAAATGCAACATGGAAGTAGTGGCGAAATCACTTTTAGAAATCACAATTTCTTTATCTTTTGCTTGTAAAATATTTAAAATATATTCAGAATTAACTTCTTTTTGTTCTTCAATAGGTAAAAATAAATGGTAATAGGTTTTATCCCAAATGTCCAGTTGAACCAATTGATTCGCTATAGCCAAACTCTTCTCTTCAATTTCTTGTTCGGTTAACTTTTCCCTTTTTCCTTTATACTTTTTCCTTAATTCTTTCTTAAACATGTAAAGACGCTTTCAATTCGTCTATAAAAGTAGTTAAATGTTCTATTTCTACGTGGTCCATGAGTACAATTTTATACCATTTGTTGTCATCATTGTGTTGTTGAGGTACTAAATCGTATTTTTCTGCAATTTCATGAGGAATATTTTCTGCATGAATGGTTACAATGTTCATGTGTGGTTCTCTGAAATATGAAATATTTAGTTTGTCTAATTCATTACAAAGAAATTGTGTGCGCATTTGTAAGATGCTTATTTTTTCAAACCAACCGTTTGGTCCATATGTAAATAATATCATCCAAACCGCTACCGCATTTGCGCCAGAACGACTTCCGCAAAGCGTTAAATCCATTCCTTCTACATATTCGGCTTCTTTAGTAAGTACGTTTTCAATTAATCCTTTACGACAAATGAAAACACCAGTTCCGTATGGAGCTTGTAGCATTTTATGTGCATCAATTGTAATTGAACTAATTTTAGGATTACTAAAGTTAATTACTGAATCTTTATTACTAAACGGATAAACAAATCCGCCGTAAGCGCCATCAATATGTAATTTATATGCAACATTGTGCTTTTCTAAAAGTGAAGTATAATCGTCTGGATTATCAACCGAACCAAACATAGTTGTACCCATATTAGAAACTGCAATAAAGTATTTTTTACCATTTGCTTTGGCATCTACAATAATTTGTTCTAAAGCTGTTTTGTCAATATTTCTTTCATTGAAATGAACAGGAATTTTCATCCATTCAATTTGCAATAAGTTAGAAGCTTTTGGAATGGAATAATGCGTGTCTTCTGAAGCTAAAATGACAATTTCCGATAATTTTGCGTCAAAATTATGCATGAAATAATTTCTAAATACCCAAATAGCTTGAATGTTTGCCTCAGTTCCTCCAGGAGCAATGTATCCATCAAATTCATCAAGATTAAAAACGTCTGTGGCTAAAACATTTAAAACTTCGCGCTCAATTTCTTGTGTACCGCTAAAAGCAGTTTCAGAAGTTCCAAAAGTATGGCAGCCAATATTGTTTGGATTAGCGACATACGTTTGTAAGGTAGGAGCGTCTTTTAAAAAGGGAGCATCGTCATAAAAAACTTTTCCGTCTAATTTTGATGCGGGGTAACCCAAAGAAATATCTTTAGAAAAATTTACATTTTCAAATAATGCTTTTTGTACTCTTTCTTTTAACTGTTCTTGTTTTAACTTTTTCCAGTACTTCATTATACTATAGTTTTTACAAAACTAAAGATTGAAGAAACATGAAAACATGATAATTGTTAGGTTACTCTTCTAATTTGGTAGATATGTGAAAAATAGCATCTCCTTGATAGACAATTGGCGCATCATTTACATTGATTAAATAGCCGTCATTTGGCGCTTTAACTTTGTGCTCTACTTTTCCAAATGGATCTGAAATAGTTGCCAGTATATCACCTTTATTTACAAAGCTCCCAGCTTTTATTAAACCAATAAACATTCCTGAAAAGTGAGCTCTAATCCAATTTGATTTTTCTATAAATAACGTTTCGTCGTAGGTAAAATTAGCTTCTTTTTTAGGGTTTAGCATGTCTAAATGTGCTAAGAAACGTTTTGCTCCGTCAACACCTTCTTCAGTAATTTCAGCATTTAAGTCTAATGATTTTCCACCTTCAAAAAGCAACATTTTTACACCTAGTTTTGTAGAAGCATTTCTAAACGAACCTTGAATGTTTTTAGAATAAAGTGTAAACGGGGCATTGAATACTTTTGCCAATTCCTTTAATTCTGCATTATTTGGGATAATTCTTATTTGAGCGGCGTTAAAACGACTTGCTCCGCCGGCATGAAAATCGACCGCATAATCTACAACCGGAATAACGTCTTTTACTAAAAAGTGTGCAAATCTGCTTGCTAAGGAGCCATTTTTACTTCCTGGAAAAACACGATTTAAATCGCGACCATCAGGAAATTGACGACTTTGGTTTACAAATCCAAAAATATTGATAATTGGAATGCAAATTATGGTTCCGCACTTTGGTTTATTTATTTTATTTATAATTAATTGTCGTACAATTTCGGTTCCGTTAATTTCATCGCCATGTAACCCAGCACTAAATAATACAACCGGACCTTCAATTTTAGATCGCTCTATAATTATCGGAATTTTAAGCTTGGTCATGGTGTGTAATTTTGCAATTTCTACTTCAATAGTTTTGCTTTCACCAGGTAAAATGGTTTCGCCTAAAAGTTGTATGATGTTGTTGTTTTTCATAAATCTATAATATCTGTTAAAAGTAGTAATTTCAGGAATAGAAAATAGTAGTAGAATAAAAATCTATGTAAATTTGTGAATTAAGCGATATCTTTAATCAATGTCTACTACAAATCTCGAGCTTCAAATACAAACTTTGCCCGACAATCCTGGCGTTTATCAATATTTTGATAAAGACGACAAGATTTTATATGTTGGTAAAGCAAAGAATTTAAAAAAAAGAGTTTCGAGTTATTTTACTAAAAGTCACGATAATTATAAAACCAGTGTTTTAGTAAAAAAAATAGTTTCCATTAAACATATTGTAGTTGCCACAGAATCAGATGCGCTTTTATTAGAAAACAATCTGATTAAAAAACTACAACCAAGATATAATATTCTTTTAAAAGATGATAAATCCTATCCATGGATTTGCATTAAAAACGAACCCTTTTCAAGAATATTTCCAACAAGAAGAGTTACAAAAGATGGTTCAGAATATTATGGTCCGTATACCAATTTTAAGATTGTCAATACGATTTTAGAAATGATTAAAGAATTATATCCTTTACGAACTTGCAACTATGATTTGTCACATGCTAATATAAAATCAGGAAAATATAAAGTTTGTTTAGAATATCATATTGGAAATTGTAAAGGTCCTTGTGAAGGTTTTGAGTCATTAGAAAATTACCAAAAACAAGTAGAAGCTATTCGACAAATTTTAAAAGGAAATTTTAAAGACAGTTTAAAAGAATTTAAAATTCAAATGAAAGCGTTTGCTGAAGATATGGAATTTGAAGCGGCTCAAAAAATCAAAGAAAAAATACAAGTTTTAGAAAGTTATCAGGCAAAATCAACAGTTTTAAATCCGAAATTATCTAATATTGATGTGTTTTCAATTGTTTCAGATGAAGCAATGGCTTATGTGAATTTCTTACAAATTTCTCACGGAGCAATTGTGCGTTCGCATACTATGGAAATTAAGAAAAAGCTAGAAGAAACTGATGAAGAGCTTTTAGAATTGGCAGTAGTTGAGCTTAGAGAACGTTTTAAATTATTGTCGCGCGAAATTATTTTACCATTTCCACTTTCATTGGGAGAAAATTTAAAAATTACAGTTCCGCAATTAGGTGATAAACGACAAATCTTAGATTTATCCATTCGAAATGCTAAATATTATCGAATGGATCAATTGAAACAAATTAAAATTGTAGATCCAGATAGGCATACCAATAGAATTATGGCTCAAATGAAGAAAGATTTACGTCTTTCGGTTGAACCAAGACACATAGAGTGTTTCGATAATTCTAATATTCAAGGAACAAACCCTGTAGCGGCTTGTGTAGTTTTTAAAGATGGAAAACCCAGTAAAAAAGATTACCGTCATTTTAACATCAAAACAGTGGAAGGTCCAGATGATTTCGCTTCCATGGAAGAAGTTGTTTATAGAAGATACAAACGTTTGCTCGATGAAAAAGAACCATTACCACAATTAATCATTATTGATGGAGGAAAAGGACAATTGTCTTCGGCTTTAAAAAGTTTAGACGATTTAGGTTTGCGTGGAAAAATTGCTATAGTTGGAATTGCAAAAAGACTTGAAGAATTGTTTTATCCAGAAGATCCCATTCCATTATATTTGGATAAAAAATCGGAGACTTTAAAAATCATTCAGTTTCTTAGAAATGAAGCGCATCGTTTTGGAATTACACATCATAGAGATAAAAGAAGTAAGGCAGCATTAACAAATTCATTAGAATCTATTCCTGGAATTGGCGAAAAAACAATGATAACGTTACTAAAACATTTCAAAAGTGTTAAAAGAATGCAATTGGCAACGGAAAAAGAAATTTCAGAGGTCGTTGGGCTTTCTAAAGCAAAAAAAATTACCGACTTTTACAAAACAATACAACAATAAAAATTTATGAAAAAGTTAATCTTGTTAATAAGCCTACTAATGATTTCCCAAATCAGCTTTGCACAAGATTCAATTACAACTAATAAAAAACCAAAAATTGGATTAGTTTTAAGTGGTGGTGGAGCCAAAGGACTTGCTCATATAGGTGTTTTAAAAGTAATTGATTCATTAGGAATAAAGGTTGATTATATTGGTGGGACAAGTATGGGCGCTATAATTGGGGGTTTATATGCTTCTGGTTATAGTGGTAAAGACTTAGAGTACTTATTCAACCATGTTGATATTGAAGCTTTGTTACAAGATTATACACCAAGAAACTCAAAGTCTTTTTATGAAAAAAGAAACGATGAAATTTATGCAGTAACACTACCTTTTTATAAATTTAAAGTAGGCCTACCCTCTGGTTACTCTAAAGGTCTTTATAATTTTAATTTGCTTTCAAAATTAACACTTCATGTTGCTGATGTAAATGACTTTAGTAAATTAAAAACACCTTTTTTTTGTATTGCTACAGATGCAGAAACAGGAGAAGAGGTAATTCTAGATAAAGGTAATTTGGCAAAAGCTTTAGTGACGAGTGGAGCTTTGCCTACTTTGTATAATCCTATAGAGATTGATGGAAAGCTTTTAATTGATGGAGGTGTAGTTAATAATTACCCGGTTGAAGAATTAAGAAAAAGAGGCGCAGATTTTATAATTGGAGTAGATGTACAAGACGGACTTAAAAGCAGAGATCAATTAAATGATGTTACCAGTTTGTTAGGTCAAATTAATAGCTATTCTATGGCTGAAAAAATGACAAAAAAAATTAAACAAACAGATATATATATTAAGCCAGATATTAAAGGGTATAACGTTATTTCTTTTGATAAAGTTTCAGAGTTAATTCCTAAAGGCGAAGTTGCAGCCAAACAACTTCTGTGTAGCTCTCCTTTATTAGAAAAAAACCAAACAACGCTTTTAAAAGATGAAATTATTGTTTCAAATGCTATTTATATAAGTAATGTTGAAATTAACAAACTAGAAAATTTTACCCGAGCCTATGTTATGGGTAAGTTGAAAATTAAACAAAACACCATTGTATCTTTTGAAGATCTTGAAAAAGGAGTAAATAATTTAAATGCTACTCAAAATTTCAGCTCTGTTTTTTACTCATTTAAAAATGTTGAAGATGGCACAAAATTAATTCTAGAATTAAAAGAAAAAAAAGTCAATAGGTTTTTAAAATTTGGGCTACATTATGATGATTTGTTTAAAAGCGGCGCTTTATTAAATGTCACTCAAAAAAAAATAATAGTAAAAAATGACGTACTTTCATTAGATTTAATTTTAGGGGATAATTTTAGATACAATTTAAATTACTATATAGATAACGGTTTTTATTGGAGTTTTGGAATTAACTCTAGATATTCAACTTTTAATAAAAATATTCCATCAGATTTTAATAATGGAGTTACTTTAACAACATTAGGAATTAGTTCGTTAAATGTTGATTATTCTGATTTATCGAATCAAATTTATTTACAAACAATATTTGCTCAAAAATTTTCCATTGGAGGAGGATTAGAGTTAAAACATTTAAAAATTAAATCTGAAACATTATTGTCTACTAATCCTGTCTTTGATAAAAGTGATTATTTATCTTTTTTTGGATATTTAAAATTTGATACTTTTAATCAAAAGTATTTTCCAAAAAAAGGAGCTTATTTTAATGGAGATTTTAAAACATTTGTTTATTCATCTGATTATAATGATGATTTCGAAAATTTTTCAATTGTAAAAGGAGATGTTGCTGTAGTTCAAACCTTTTTCAAAAAAATAGCGGTTAAATTACAATCAGAAGCAGGATTTGCGATTGGCGAGAAAAGTACAAGTTCTTTTGATTTTGCTTTGGGAGGTTATGGTTTTACAAGTTTAAATAATTTAAGGCCCTTTCTTGGCTATGATTTCGTGAGTTTGCTGGGAGATAGTTATATTAAAGGTAGTGTAGTTGCCGATTATGAATTTTTTAAAAAACATCATTTAGAATTTTCCGCAAACTACGCAAACATTGGAACGAATATCTTTGAAGATGATACTTGGGTGTCTAAGCCAATGTATTCTGGTTACGGCATTGGTTATGGATTTGAAACCATTATTGGGCCAATTGAAATAAAACATTCTTGGTCACCAGAAACCGGTAAACATTTTACTTGGTTTACGGTTGGATTTTACTTTTAAAACTTATTTTTTTTTACGATATTTGTACTATATGAAACCAAATTGGATCGGTTTATTAGCGCATTTAAAATTCCTTATCAAGAGAAATCCTGAATGAGGTGCATTTTTTGTAATTAAAGTAAAATAAAAATTAACCCTTTAAACAAAAAAAACATGCCGTTTTATCATAAATTAGGGCAAATTCCACCCAAAAGACATACACAATTTCGTAAACCAAATGGTGATTTGTATTCTGAACAATTATTTGGAACAGTTGGTTTTGACGGAATGTCTACCAACTCATATCATGAACAAAGACCAACTCAAGTAAAAGAGATTAGAAGACAATATAGTATTGCTCCAAAAATTGCTAAAGAGAACAATATACAATCGTATCGGTTAAGAGGTTTTCAAGTGGCACCAGAAAATGATTACTTGGAAAGTAGAAAAATTGTCTTAACAAATTCCGATTGTCATATTGCTTTAGCAGCACCAAAAAAATCTACTACCGAATATTTTTATAAAAACACCGATTCAGATGAAATGATTTTTATTCATCGTGGAACAGGTAAATTAAGAACTATTTACGGAAACCTTGATTTTAAATATGGAGATTATTTAATTATTCCTCGTGGAATTATTTATAAAATAGATTTCGATACAGAAGACAACCGTTTGTTTATTGTAGAATCTCATTCGCCAATTTACACACCAAAACAATATAGAAACTGGTTCGGACAATTGCTAGAACATTCTCCTTATTGTGAAAGAGATATTCGTCGTCCTTATGAATTAGAAACTAATGATGAAAAAGGCGAGTTTCTAATTAAAGTAAAAAAGAAAGACGAAATTTTTGACATGATTTATGCTACGCATCCATTTGATGTAGTGGGTTATGATGGTTTTAATTATCCATATGCATTGTCCATTCATGATTTCGAACCTATAACTGGTAGAATACATCTTCCGCCACCTATCCATCAAACTTTTGAAACAAATGCATTTGTAATTTGTTCATTTGTACCAAGATTATACGATTATCATCCATTATCAATTCCTGCCCCTTACAATCATAGTAATATTGATGCCGATGAGGTTTTATATTATGTAGATGGTGATTTTATGAGCCGAAATGATATTGAAGCAGGGCATATCTCTTTACATCCTGCAGGGATAGCTCACGGCCCACATCCAGGTGCAGCAGAGAGAAGTATTGGTAAAACAGAAACACAAGAATTAGCCGTAATGGTTGATACCTTTAAGCCTTTAATGGTTACAGAAGAAGCAATGAAAATTGCAGATGAAAAATATTATCAATCTTGGTTAGACTAAAAATAGATAAACAACATTAAAAAGCAATTTAGCTTAAAAAATATAAGATCATGAGTGAAGAATTAAAATCAGTAAACTACGGTTTAGAAAAAATATTTGAAGGAGCGCAAGATTTCCTTCCCCTTCTAGGGACAGATTATGTTGAGTTTTATGTAGGTAATGCAAAACAAGCAGCACATTTTTACAAAACAGCATTTGGATTTCAATCTCTTGCTTACGCAGGATTAGAAACCGGCGTAAGAGATAGAGCATCGTATGTTTTAAAACAAGATAAAATCCGCATTGTGTTAACAACTGCTTTAAATAGTAACTCGCCTATTGGAGAACATGTAAAAAAACATGGAGATGGTGTTAAAGTAATTGCGCTTTGGGTTGAAGATGCGCGTTCAGCATTTGAAGAAACTACAAAACGAGGAGCAAAACCTTATTTTGAACCAGTAGTAGAAAAAGATGAAAACGGAGAAGTAGTTCGTGCAGGAATTTATGGCGCTTACGGGGAAACAGTTTTTGTTTTTGTAGAACGTAAAAATTATAATGGAATCTTTTTGCCAGGATATAGTGAATGGAAATCAGATTACAACCCAGAGCCAGTAGGGTTAAAATTTATCGACCATATGGTTGGAAATACAGGATGGAACAGAATGAATGAAGCCGTTAAATGGTTTGAAGATGTAATGGGGTTTGTAAATTTTCTTTCATTCGACGACAAACAAATTACTACTGAATATTCAGCTTTAATGTCTAAAGTAATGTCTAACGGAAACGGTAGAATTAAATTTCCAATTAATGAGCCTGCAAACGGTAAAAAACGTTCACAAATTGAAGAATATTTAGATTTTTATGAAGACGAAGGAGTTCAGCACATAGCAGTTGCTACCGATGATATTATTAAAACAGTTGCCGATATGCGCTCTAGAGGTATAGAGTTTTTAAGCACCCCACCTCAAGCTTATTATGATGCAATTCCAGATCGATTAAAAGATCACATGCATAAATTTAAAGAAGATATCAATGAGCTTCAAAAATTAGGCATCATGATCGATGCTGACGAAGAAGGGTATTTATTGCAAATTTTTACTAAACCAATTGAAGATAGACCAACATTGTTTTTTGAAGTAATTCAAAGAATGGGAGCAAGAGGATTTGGTGCAGGTAACTTTAAAGCTCTTTTTGAATCAATTGAGAGAGAGCAAGAATTGCGAGGAACGTTATAAAAAGCAATAATAATTGAGAATAATACAATAAACCAATAATTTAAAAAGTATTTTTTGTGTTAAAAATGTTAAAGTTGATTTTTTGTTGAGAATAATTTAAAAACAACAGTACATTTGCACTCGCAAAAATGAGGGAGTAGTTACCCTTATTTATTGTAAGTAAATTTTCATAATTTATAGTTTTTTGGTTGGTTAATAGCATAAAAACTCAGTCATTATTTTGACTGGGTTTTTTTGTTTTAGTATTTTTGGAACAGAAATTGCAATTTATAATACAAAACGAATAAATTATGAAAAAAATAGGACTTTTATTACTGCTTTTCATTACTACAAATTCTTTTGTGTCGCAAGAAAAATCTTACACAACCGGTGAATTTATTAAATTAAGAATTCATTATGGTTTAGTTAATGCTGGATACGCTACTTTAGAAGTAAAGGAAGCTGTCAAAAACAATAAAAAAGTACATCACGTTATAGGAAAGGGGTATACTGTTGGAATGACAAAATTTTTCTTTGAGGTAGATGATGATTATCAAAGTTATTTTGATAAAACCACTAATAAACCTTATCAGTTTTTAAGAAAAATTGATGAAGGCGGTTATACCAAACATCAAGAAGGCTTTTTTAATCAAAATAGCAATACTGTATTGGTTAAAGATTATAAAAAGAATACAGAAAAAACATTTTCTGTAACTGAAGATGTTCAAGATATTGTTTCAGCGTTTTATTATTTAAGAAATCACCCAAAAATTGATAAATTAAAAACAGGAGAAGCTATTTATATAGACATGTTTTTTGACGATGAAATTACAAAGTTTAAGTTAAAATTTCTTGGTAGAGAGGATATAAAAACTAAATTTGGTAAAGTTTCTTGTATGATATTTAGACCTTATGTACAAGCAGGAAGAGTTTTTAAGGAAGATGAGAGTTTAACTGTTTGGATATCAGATGATGAAAACAAAATTCCAATAAGATTAAAAGCTAGTTTAGCAGTAGGTTCTTTAAAAGCAGATATTGAAACATTTAAAGGTTTAAAAAGCACTTTAAAAGTAAAAAAATAATGGAATTAGAAAAATATAAAGATCAATTAGAAAAAATTGAAAAAAAATTCTCTGATATTAATCAAAATACAGAAACACATTTAGAAGGACTTCTTTGGTCTAAACCAATAAATTATTGGGATTATATTCAAACGGATGCTCTTTTAAATCTGCAAATTCAAAGAACAACTTTACCAGATGAAATGGTGTTTATCATGTATCATCAAGTAAACGAATTGTTGTTTAAAATGATTTTATGGGAAATCGACCAATTGTCTCATAAAGAAAAACCATCAACTTCTTTTTTTACAGAAAAACTAGGAAGAATTAGTAGATATTTTGATATGCTTACCACTTCCTTTACAATTATGATGGATGGTATGGAGCCTGAGCAGTATCTAAAATTTAGAAATACTTTAACGCCTGCAAGTGGTTTTCAAAGTGCACAATATAGATTGATTGAATTTGCTTCTACTGATTTAATTAACCTTATTGATAGAAGATTTAGAGACAATATTGACAGAAATACGCCTTACGATCATGCTTTTGAACATTTATATTGGCAAGCTGCAGGTAAAGATTATCATACAGGTGAAAAATCATTTCTTTTAACAGGTTTTGAAAAGAAATACAAAAAAATGTTCTTGAGTTTTATGGAAGAATATAACACCATAAATGTTTGGAGAAAATTCAAGGAACTTCCTGAAGCAGATCAACAAAATACAGAACTTATTAAAGCAATGCGTCATTACGATGAAACGGTCAATATTACATGGGTAATGGGTCATTTTAATGCTGCTAAAAAATATATTGAAAGTGTTCCAGGGAATCATGAAGCTACAGGCGGAAGTGATTGGAAAAAATACATGTTACCAAAATATCAAAAAAGAATTTTCTTTCCGGAATTATGGACAAAAGAAGAAATGGATAACTGGGGAGAAAATTTATAATTACAAAAAACATTACAATTGAAATATTTATCTGCATTAATTTTTTTAAGCCTTTTTGCCTCTTGTATAAAAGAAAAGGGAGAAGATTCTACGCCAATTATTGAACAAAAAAAAGAAGTTATAGTAAAAGATTTTGGACTCGTTTTTAATGATTATAAAGTGTTAAAAGACACGATTAAATCGGGAGATGTTTTTGGAACTATTATGGATAAATATGTTTTTCCAGATAGTTTAAATGTGCATCAAGTAACAGAAAAAATTAGAAGTTCATTTAATCCAAGAACAATTAAAGCAGGTAAGCCTTTTTTTATTTTTTTAGATAAAGAAAATCCAAAAAATATAAAAGCTTTTGTTTATGTAAATAATAAAATTAACTATACGTTTATCGATTTTAGAGACTCAGTAAGCGTAGTTAATAAGGAAAGGCCAACAACTATTAAAAGAAGAACAATTGCAGCTAAAATTGATGGGTCGTTATCTGAAACTTTAAGTAAAGCAGGAGTTAGCGCTTCTTTAGCACCAAAGTTAGCTAGTGTATACGCTTATTCAATTGACTTTTTCAAAATTCAAAAAGATGATAATTTTGCAGTAACTATTTACGAAAAATTCATTGAAGATTCTATATATGTTGGTGTTGAAAGAATTGAATCATCTTTTTTTGAACACAAAGGAAAAAAATATTATGCTTTTCCATACAAAACTTCAGATTCTCAAAAAGAATACAGTTATTATGACGAGAATGGTAGAGGCTTAAAAAGTATGTTTCTTAAAGCGCCTTTAGACTTCTTTAGAATATCATCTAAGTTTTCAGGAAGAAGATTTCACCCTGTACAACAAAGATGGAAAGCACATAACGGAACAGATTATGCTGCAGCTCATGGAACACCAATTAAAACAACAGCAACTGGTGTTGTTGAAAGAACTGGTTACACGGCTGGTAATGGAAATTATGTTAAAATAAAACATAACAGCACATATTCTACACAATACCTTCACATGTCTAAAATTTTGGTAAAAAGAGGTCAACATGTTACGCAAGGTCAAATTATTGGTAAAGTTGGAAGTACAGGTTTAGCTACAGGACCTCATGTTTGTTATCGTTTTTGGAAAAATGGAGTTCAAGTTGATCCACTTCGTTTAAAACTACCGAATACCGAACCTATGAACGAAAGTGTTAAAGGAAAATATTTACAATATATAAAACCTTTAAAAGAAGAATTAGATAATATAGAGGTTAAATAATAATGATTCTATCCAACATAAACCCTACCCAAACAGTTGCTTGGAAAGCACTTGAAAAACATTTTGGTAAAATAAAGAATTCAGAAATGAATGATTTTTTTGCTCTTGATGATTCAAGAGTAGAAAACTTTCATGTAAAATGGGAACAGTTTTTACTGGATTATTCTAAAAACAGAATTGATAATAAAACCAAAGAGCTTTTAATAGATTTAGCCAATGAGTTAAATTTAAAACAAAGTATTACTTCTTATTTTCAAGGAGAAAATATAAATGAAACTGAAAACAGAGCAGTTCTTCATATGGCTTTACGTGCTAAAGGATCTGAATCTTTTTTAGTGAATGGTGAAAATGTGGTTCCAGAAGTATACAGGGTTAAAAATCAGATTAAAAAATTCTCTAGTCAAATTATAAAAGGAAATTTAAAAGGAAACTCAGGAAAGGTATTTACTGATGTTATTAATATTGGTATTGGTGGTTCTGATCTTGGCCCGTCAATGGTTGTAAATGGATTGAGCTATTATAAAAATCACTTACAAACGCATTTTATTTCAAATGCTGATGCTGACTTTGTTCAAGAAGTATTAAAAAAATTAAATCCAGAGACTACATTAATTGTAGTAGTTTCTAAAACATTTACTACAAGAGAAACTATAGATAACGCTCGTTTAATTAAAGAGTGGTTGTTGAGTTCTGATAAAATTATAAGCGCAGATGATCATTTTGTTGCAGTTACAGCGAATGTAGAAGAAGCGTTGTCATTTGGGGTAAATAAAAATTTTGTTTTCCCTATTTGGGACTGGGTTGGTGGTCGTTTTTCATTATGGAGTGCAGTTGGTTTAACAATAAGTTTAAGTCTTGGTTTTGATAATTTCGAAAAATTACTAAAAGGAGCAAATGAAATGGATTTGCATTTTAAAGAATCATCTTTTGATAAAAATATACCTGTTTTACTTGCTTTAATAGGTATTTGGAACAATAATTTTTTAAAAGCTGAGACCGAAGCGGTGATTCCTTATTCGCAATATTTACAAAAATTACCTTCTTATTTACAACAAAGTGTAATGGAAAGTAATGGAAAAAACATTGATAGAAATGGTGAAGAGGTTAATTACCAAACTTCTCAAATTGTTTGGGGAGAACCAGGAACGAATGCTCAACATGCATTTTTTCAGTTATTTCATCAAGGAACAAAAATTATTCCTGTAGATTTTATAGGTTTTAAAAAACCACTTTCTGCTTCAATGCATAAACATAATGAGTTTATGGCAAATTTTTTTGCGCAATCAGAAGCGTTGTTAAACGGAAAATCATTAGAAGAGGTAAAGGAAGAATTAACTAAAGAAGGCTGCTCTTTTGAAGAGGTTCAAAAACTGGCTCCTTTTAAAGTTTTTAAAGGTAATAAGCCTTCAAATACTATATTGATAGACAAATTAACGCCTGAAAATTTAGGTTCACTAATTGCAATGTATGAGCATAAAATATTTGTTCAAGGTGTTATTTGGAACATCTTTAGTTATGATCAATGGGGAGTTGAGCTAGGAAAAAAATTGGCATCTACAATAATAAAAGAGCTAAACTTTGGTGTAAAATCAAATCACGACGCTTCAACTTCTTTTTTATTAAATGAATTTAAGAATTAATATTTAATTATATTTGTTAAACTAAAACACCTATTTATGTATCAAATTTTACAACCTGCACATTCAATATTTGCTTATATTGTTTTATCTATTTTACTTTTAGCATCTATTAATGCCATTTCTGGAGTAGTTTCAAAAAGAGTATTTAGCACAAAAGATTTAAGAATCTCTTTATTTACCATAATATTAACTCATTTTCAATTACTTATTGGATTGATACTCTATTTTATTTCTCCTTTAGGTTTTGATTCTGCAGGGAATATGAAAGACGCTGCTTTAAGACTTACTTCTATAGAGCATCCGTTAATAAATATTATAGCAATTGCTTTAATCACTATAGGTTGGTCTAAACATAAAAAAGAAGAAAGTAATAATGGTAAATTTAAGAAAATTGCTCTCTTTTATACGTTAGGGTTAGTTTTAATATTAGCTAGATTACCTTGGGCAAGCTGGTTTAACTAATTGGCACTATTTTTGAAAAATCTTAAATAAAAATTTTTATGAAAAAGTATTTAAGATATTTTTTAATCATTCTTTTAGGGTTTTTTACCCTTAGTTTTTCTTTAAAAGAACGTTCTTTTAAAAAAGAAGATATAGTTCTTTCTGTTTTTCAAGATAGCTTAGAAACACATAAAACTAAATTATACAAACAAAATGTTCATGCATCTTATTATTCAGATAAGTTAAATGGAAGAAAAACAGCAAGTGGACAAGTGTTTAGTAATTCTAAATATACTGCAGCTCATAAAACCTTAAAATTTGGAACAAAACTAAAGGTAACCAATACGGTAAATAATAAATCTGTTATCGTTACAATTAACGATAGAGGTCCATTTACAAAAGGAAGAGAAATCGACCTCTCCAAAAAGGCCTTCATGGAAATTGCAAAAAACAAACAAAGAGGAGGTTTAATAGTAAACCTTGAAATAATAAAAGAATAAAAATCAGCGAAAGCTGATTTTTTTTTTTGCTATAAAGTTTAACAAAAAATTATGTTCGGTTAGTTCGGTAATTTGTGAACCAAATTTATCTTTGTAAAAAAATAATCAAGATGGAGGCAGAAAAACAAGAGATTATTGAAATGTTTGGAGTACACTTCGAACAGCTTTATAACATTCCACCTTTAGCAGCCAGGATATTAGGTACATTAATTATTGATGGGTGTAAAAGTGGTTTAACCTTTGAAGAATTAGTTGAAAAGATGCAAGCTAGTAAAAGTTCAATTTCAACAAACCTAAACTTGCTTCAAAAAATGGATAAAATAAACTATTTCACCAAAATTGGGGATAGAAAAAAATATTTTAAAGCCGCTCCTTTAAGTCAACGACTGAATAATTATTTAACCTTAGTAAATAATGAAAAAATTCTAATTGATAAAATTATAAGGTATAGAGAAAAAAACATCTCTTGCTCACAGGAAGAAATTAATTTGCAAAATAGTTATGCATATCGGGAGCATATGTTAAAAGCGGAACAACTTTTAATGACTACAATAAACAATTTTAAAGAAATAGAAATAAAAAATCAATCCAATAAAAAATAGTATCAAAATGAAAAAGAAAGCATATTTTTTAAGCAGCTTAATACTAACAATTAGCTTGCTTTCTTGCAACAATAAGCAAGATGTTAAAAAGGAAAATACTCCAATGTCTTATAAGGTCGTTCAAGTATCAAATGAAAACACAACACTTTTAGCAGAATATCCAACTAAATTAGAGGGAATTACCGATATAGAAATTCGTCCAAAAGTAGATGGATATATTGAAAAAATCTATGTAGATGAAGGTCAAGAAGTAAAAAAAGGACAAATACTATTTAAATTAGAAACCCAAACCGCTACTCAAGATGCCGCTGCCGCTAAAGCAAAAGTTGATGCCGCTTTAGTTGAAGTTAACAGATTAAAACCACTTGTTGAAAGAAAGATCATTAGTGATGTTCAATTAGCAACAGCTAATGCAAATTTAGCTAATGCAAAAAGCACCTACCAAAGTATAGTTGCAAGAATTAACTATGCTACAATTAAAAGCCCTGTAAACGGAATTGTAGGAACATTACCTCTAAGAATAGGTAGTTATGTAAGTAGTCAAACCGCAGAACCCTTAACACGAATTTCAGATATTAGTAAAATATATGCTTACTTTTCAATCAATGAAAAAGAGCAATTAGATATTATGATGAATGCTGAAGGAAAATCATTTCAAGATAAAATTAAAAAAATGCCAGCAATAAATTTGGTTTTAAGTAATGGATCGATTTATCAAGAAACTGGAAAAATCGAAACTTTCAGCGGTCAAGCAAATACACAAACAGGCTCGTTTAATGTAAGAGCTAGTTTTCCAAACCCAAATAAACTTTTGCGTTCTGGAGGTAGTGGAACAATTCAAATTCCTACAAATTTAAAAGATGTGACTTTAATTCCACAAAGTGCCACTATCGAATTACAAGATAAAAGAATTGCTTTAATTGTTAATAGTGAAAGCAAAGTTAAATTTGTTCCTATCGAAGTACGCCCAGTACCAGGTGGAAAATATTTCGTAGTTGATAAAGGATTGAATGCCAATGATAAATATTTAGTTGAAGGTGTCGGTATCATTACAGAAGGAACTCCAATAAAACCAGAAATTACCAGTTTAAAAGAATTAGATACGCCTAAAAAATAATCAAAAAACCAATCAATTATGTTTTCAAAATTTATTGACAGACCTGTATTGTCAACGGTAATTTCTATTATTATCGTGATATTGGGAATTTTAGGATTAATTACTCTTCCAGTATCTCAATATCCAGAAATAGCACCTCCAACGGTTACGGTTTCGGCAAGTTATCAAGGAGCTAGTGCAGAAGTTGTAATGAATTCGGTTGTAATTCCCTTAGAAGAACAAATTAATGGTGTGGAAGATATGAGTTACATGACTTCCACGTCTAATAATGATGGTTCTGCCAGCATTAATATTTATTTTAAGTTAGGTACAAATCCAGATTTGGCAGCGGTAAATGTTCAAAATAGAGTATCTAGAGCAACTTCATTACTTCCACAAGAGGTAACTAAAGCCGGAGTTACCACCTCAAAAAAGCAAAGTGATAATATTTTAATTGTTTCACTTTACAGTGAAAATCCGGAATATGATGATACGTTTCTTCAAAATTATGCCAACATCAATATTTTACCAAAAATTAAACGTGTAGCTGGAGTTGGAGATGCTGTAATATTTGGACAAAGAGATTACTCAATGCGTATTTGGTTAAAACCAGATATCATGGCTTCTTATAGTCTAGTGCCATCGGATATAACTGCTTTGTTGGCCGAACAAAATATTGAAGCTGCACCTGGACAATTAGGTGAAAGCGGTGATCAAACATTTCAATATGCTTTAAAATATAAAGGAAGATTAAAAAGTACAAAGGAGTTTGAAGATATTGTAGTTAAGTCTACTGAAAATGGAGAAGTACTTCGTTTAGGAGATGTGGCTAGAATTGAATTAGGAGCTGTTAGCTATGCTGGTAGTGCGAATACTAACGGTAATAAATCAGTAGCCATAGCTATTGCTCAAACTGCTGGTTCAAATGCACAAGAAGTAATAGAAGGTTCTTTAAAAGTTTTAGACAATTCATCAGTTAATTTTCCTAAAGGTGTAAATTATGCAACTTTGATTAATGCTAATGATTTCTTGGAAGAATCTATTTCAAAAGTAATTAGCACTTTAATTGAAGCATTTTTATTAGTGTTTTTAGTGGTTTTTGTATTCTTACAAGACTGGAGGTCTACGCTTATTCCTGCTATTTCTGTACCTGTTGCCATTGTTGGAACTTTCTTTTTCCTAAGTATATTTGGTTTTACAATTAATTTACTTACACTATTTGCATTAGTACTTGCTGTTGGAATCGTAGTGGATGACGCTATTGTAGTTGTGGAAGCCGTGCATGCCAAAATGGAAGCTGGAGAACACGACCCTAAAAAAGCAACTCATAGTGCAATGGGCGATATTAGTAGTGCTATTATTTCTATAACCTTGGTTATGTCGGCTGTTTTTATCCCTGTATCATTTATTAGTGGGTCAGCGGGTGTTTTTTATAAGCAATTTGGATTAACCTTAGCTGTAGCTATTGTTTTATCTGCTGTTAATGCTTTAACATTATCACCTGCATTATGTGCTATTTTCTTAAAGCCTCATAGTGAAGAAGAAAAGAAAAAAGGATTCTTACAACGTTTTTATACCGCATTTAACGTTGGTTTTGAAGCTACAACTGTAAAATATAAAAGAGGAGTTGAATTTTTTATTAAACGCAAATGGGTTGCCTTTTTGGGGATTGCTGTTTTTGCAGGAATATTTATTTTACTTTTAAACATTACACCCAAAGCATTTGTGCCAGGGGAAGATACTGGAGCAATTTTATCAGATGTTTCACTTCCTCCAGGAACTTCATTAGAACGAACAGAAGAGGTGTTATTGCAAATTGAAAATCAAGTAAAAGATATTCCCGAGATTAAAGAAGTTTTACGTATATCTGGTAGAAGTTTAATTAGTGGTACCGGAAGCAATTATGGAATGGTTATCGTAAAACTAAAACCATGGGCTGATCGTCCTGATGCTAACCAAGAAATTACGGCTGTTGTTGGGGAATTGTTTAAACGTGCATCAGTTGTAAAAGATGCAAAAGTATTGTTTTTTGGACGTCCAACATTGGTAGGGTTTGGATTTACCAATGGATTTGAATTTCAATTACAAGATCAAAAAGGAGGAACTATTAAAGAATTAAGTGATGTAAATAATAAGTTTTTAGCTGCTTTAAATAGCCGTCCAGAGATTAAATATGCTGCAACTTCGTTTTCACCTAATTATCCGCAATATCTAATTAACTTAGATGTACCAAATATTAAGAAAGCTGGCTTGTCAGTTACAGATGTGTTAGGTACTATGCAAGGGTATTATGGAGGAGTTTACGCTTCTAACTTTAATAAATTCGGAAAACAATATAGGGTTGTTTATCAATCTGACCCTAAATTTAGAGCTGACCCTGCTTCCTTAAATAGCGTTATGGTACGTAATGATAAAGGCCAAATGGCTCCAATTTCACAATTTGTAACATTGGAAAAAGTATTTGGTCCTCAGGCAATTGATCGTTTTAATTTATTTACTTCTGTAAAAGTTACAGGTGCTCCTAATGATGGATTTAGTACTGGAGATGCTATTCAAGCTGTACAAGAAGTTGCTACTGAGAGTTTACCATTAGGATATGGTTATGAGTTTTCTGGAATGACACGTGAAGAGATCAGTGCTGGAAGTCAAACATTATATATTTTTATGTTGTGTTTGATATTTGTGTACTTCTTGTTAGCTGCTCAATATGAAAGTTATATGTTGCCGTTTGCAGTGTTATTATCATTGCCAGTTGGTTTAGCAGGTGCTTACATTTTTGCCTATTTATTTAATGTAAGTGATAATATTTACCTTCAAATCACTTTGATTATGCTTATAGGTTTATTGGCTAAGAATGCTATTTTAATTGTAGAATTTGCAGCAGAAGCCCGTAGAAAAGGTTGGAGTATTGCACAAGCTGCAATTCAAGGAGCTACGGCTCGTTTACGTCCTATTTTGATGACATCGTTTGCCTTTATTCTTGGGTTATTGCCGTTAATGTTAGCAAAAGGTGCTGGAGCTGTTGGAAACAAAGCTATTGGTACTGGAGCAATTGGAGGAATGTTAATTGGAACTATTTTAGGGGTTTTTGTTATTCCAGTTTTATTTATCATCTTCCAAACTTTACAAGAAAAAGTTAGTACAAAGACTATTGAAACCACTAAAGAAGATACTGAAAATTTATAAGTAATTATCATGAAAAAACAACATATAATCAAAGGAAGTCTTTTAGTTTTTACCATGTTTGTAGTACAATCATGTTTTGTAGCTAAAGATTACAAGAAGCCAGAAGTTAATATAGACAACCTTTATAGAACAGAACAAGCTATAGATAGTACATCTTTAGCAATGGTATCTTGGGATAAACTTTTTTCTGATCCAAAATTGCAAGGATATATTACTGAAGGTTTGCAAAATAATTTAGACATGAAAATTGCTTTGCAAAATATGGCAGCTGCTGAAGCCATGATGAAGCAAGGAAAAGCAGGTTATTTTCCAACAATTAATGGAAACGCAACTTGGACACATCAAGAAACTTCAGAGAATAGTCAATTTGGGACTTTATTTAGTAGTATAGATCAATATGAATTGTCTGCAAAATTATCTTGGGAAGCTGATATTTGGGGAAAAATAAGAAGTAATAAAAGAGCTTCGGTAGCTCAATATTTACAAACAGAAGCGGCTAAACAAGCTATTCAAACAGAATTGGTAGCCAACATTGCTTCTTTATATTATCAATTATTAGCTACCGATGCGCAAATTAATGTAGTAACTAAAACTATTGAAAACCGAGTTAAAAGTGTTGAAGTAATACAAGCCTTAAAAGAATCTGGAAGCGTAAATGAAGTGGCTGTAAAACAAACAGAAGCTCAAAAATATGCTACAGAAATCATTTTAAAAGACTTAGAGTATAATCGTAAGGTTTTAGAAAATTCATTTAATCAACTTTTAGGTAAAACACCAGGAACTGTTGAACGTTCAATTTTTGAAAATCAAGAAATTAATACCGATATAAAAGTAGGTTTGCCAACTTATTTATTGAGTAAAAGACCCGATGTAATTACTGCTGAGCTAAATTTTAGAAACTCATTTGAATTAACTAATGTTGCAAAAAGCTATTTTTATCCTTCGTTAACATTAACTGCAACAGGAGGTTTACAAGCTCTAGAGTTGGAAGACTGGTTTAGTACTAAATCAATTTTTGCGAACGTAATAACAGGTTTAGCACAACCAATTTTTAATCAACGACAAAACAAAACACGTTTAGAAGTTGCCAAGGCAAATCAACAAAAAGCTTATTTGCAATTTGAAAAATCTTTATTAGTAGCAGGTAAAGAAGTTTCCGATGCTTTAGCAAATTATGAAAACGAAACTCAAAAGTTAACTATTCGTAAGAAACAATTGGTAGCACTTCAAGCTGCAGCTGATTATTCTGACGAATTGTTAAAGTATGGAATGGTAAATTATTTAGAAGTTTTAACTGCAAAAGACAATGCTCTAAATACAGAAATAAATTACATAGACAATAAATATAAACAACTTAATGCTGTTATTAATCTCTATAAAGCATTAGGAGGAGGTAATTGATTTAAAAAATCCCTGCGAAAGCAGGGATTTTAATTTAATTAAAAATGAGAGAAGAAATAATTCAAAAAGCATTAAATCATTTTCTTAAAAATGGAAGCAAAATTATTACAATGGATGATATTGCTAATGAATTTGGATTGTCTAAAAAAACCCTTTATACTTTATTCAAAAATAAAGAAGCTCTCATCACTGAAGCAGTTAATTTATTGTGGAATGATTATTTAAAAGATGTTCAAGAGATACTAGAAAGTGAAGAAAATCCAATTAAAAAAATCATCTTAATTTATAAAAGAGCTATTGAAATTGTGAGCAGCATTGAGCCAATATTTATTGTAAGTTTAAAGAAATATCACAATAAAATTATGTGTTTATATGTGGCTAATAGAAATGCTTTAATAGATGATTTTATTTTACCTTTATTAGAAAAAGCTCAGAAAGAAAGTCAAATAGACTCAAACGTAAATCTACTCTTATTTTGTGAAGTTAATTTCAAATATTTTGATGAAAGAATTTGGAAAAATAATTTTTTACATAAGTATTCAAAAGAAGAAGCATTAGAATATTTCATCACCAGAAGATTAAAAGGAATTCTTTCAAAAGATTTTTTGTATTTGACGGAAATAAAATAATCTACCAATTTTTATAAGGATTTTTACTTAAATAAGCATTATAATATCGTTCGTCACCAGTAACTTCTTTTCCAAGCCAACTTGGTTTTTCAAAAGATTCATTTTCATTTGTTAATTCAATCTCTGCAATAACTAAACCTTTATTGTCTTTTGCAAAAACGTCTACTTCATAAACATGAACACCAACAATTACTTCATATCTAATTTTATCAATTACACCTTTTTCACATATACTTAATAAATTTTCAGCATCAGTATAAGAAATTTCTTTTTCCCATTCAAAACGACTTAAACCACTTTCATTGCTTTCTCCTTTGATAGTTAAATAACCATTTTCTCCTTTAAGACGAATTCTAACGGTTCTTTTCGGGTCAGATGACAAATAACCTTGAACAATTCTATTTCGTGTTTTATATTGCTTTAAAAAAACATCTGAATTTACTAAAAATTTGCGTTCAATTTCTATCATGGGTGTTGTTTTTTTTATATTTTCGACTAATTTAAGAAATGATTTTTTAAAATAACTAATTCATTCTATTTATGAATGTAAGGCATCAGTTTCAACAGGATAAATCTATCAAGGAACTCTTTGAAAATCATTTCGATAAGGATACTTATGCCGACGAAAAACTATTGTTTTTAGTTGATTTAATTCATGTCATTAGGCCAAAAAAACCTAAAGAAATTCAACAAGTTTCTTTAATAGATTTCATTAATTTTCTTAAAGATAATCCCGTTTACATTTCTCTTTTTAGAAATTACTTTAAAACGATAGTAAATAAGAATAAATTTTCTCGACTTTTAACCGATTCTGGAATTCTAAATGATAATCATTTTGTAACTGAAATTAAAAAAAGAATTTTTGATAAATTTTTACCTTTTCAACCCGAAAAAGGAACGCTACAATTTGTTTTAAATCAGGTTTTTTATTTAAGTACAGATCCAATTTGGATAAATAAGATTCCTTATAACGAAATTGTAATTGTATACGAATTGTTAGGTTTCAAAGATATTTATGGAAACATAAAAGAAGAAACCCCTTTTTCTGAAATCATTTTAGCGATGCAAATTTTAGCACAAAGAATGAGTGGAAGAGCTTTAGAAAATGATGTAATAAAAATGGTTCCCGAATATTCTAATTTTGAAAGTCCTTTTTTAGGTTTTGAAAAAGAATTAAATCATCTAGAACATATTATTCGCACTAATAATTATCATTATATTAATTCATCTGAGCTGGTTTATAAGCAACTTTTGTTATTACATAAACAATGTGATGATTTTGTAGATAAAGCCTTTTTAAACAGCTCTAAATACGGAATTTCATTAACGGTTAATCAAAGTTTACTGCGCATTAGACAACAATTGGTGCGTATTAAAGAATTATTGCCGTTAATAGTAGTTGAAATTGAAGAAGATAAAGTTAGAAACAGCACCTTAATTTTGCTTAAATTAATTCGATACAATTGTTATAAAAATAATATCAGAAAATTATTTTTAGAAAGCACTCAATTAATTTCTTACGAAATAACTCAACACACAGCAAAATCAGGACACAAATACATTACAGATGGTTATAAAGAATATTTTTCAATGTTCTACAAAGCTATAGGTGGTGGATTTATTGTTGGCTTTTTATGTTTATTTAAGTTGTTGTTTTCAAAAGTAGATACTTCGGCTTTTGGTCATGCTTTTTTATATAGTTTTAATTATGCTTTTGGATTCATTCTAATTTTTTTATTAGGATACACTTTAGCTACAAAACAGCCTGCAATGACAGCTGCAACTATAGCACAAACATTAGAAGAAGGCATGAAAAATAAAAATCAAGCCAATGATAAACATAAGTCGTTTGCCAAATTATTTGCACGTATATTTCGAACACAATTTATTGCTTTTGTAGGTAATGTGCTTTTTGCTTTTCCTGTTTCTTTACTTCTAATTTGGTTTTTAGATTTTTTATTAGGAACTAATTTAGCGGAAGCAAAAGCCGAAAAATTAATATCAGATTTAAGTCCCATTCATTCTTTAGCTCTTTTACATGCTGCAATTGCTGGAGTTTTCTTGTTTTTATCAGGAATTATTTCTGGTAATATTTCTAACAGAAACAAACATTATCAAGTAGCTTATCGTATTCAAGAAAACCCTTTTTTAAAACAAACTTTTGGAATTCAAAAAACAAAAAGTATATCTAATTGGGTGAATGAAAATTGGGCAGGTGTTGTTTCAAACTTATGGTTTGGAATTTTTCTTGGAAGCACGGCTTCACTCGGCATTTTCTTTGGTTTAAATTTAGATATTCGTCACATTACTTTTGCTAGTGGAAATTTTGCCTTGGGTTTATACGGAAGTCATTTTACCATTAATTTTTGGTCGTTTTTTTGGTCTATAATTGGAATTGGCTTAATAGGTTTTATCAATTTTATAGTGAGTTTTACTTTGTCAATGCTTTTGGCATTTCGCTCTAGAAATATTCCATTGTCAGAATTGCACTTATTGAATAAATCAATTTTTAATTACTTTAAGAAAGCACCTTTAAACTTCTTTTTTCCACTAAAAGATAAAGTAATTTAATAATTTTACAGAAATAGAATTACATGTCATTTCCACAACGTAAAATAATTCACGTTGATATGGATGCCTTTTACGCCTCTGTAGAACAAATGGATTTTCCTGAATTAAAAGGGAAACCATTAGCTGTTGGTGGAAGTGAAAATAGAGGTGTTGTGAGTGCAGCAAGTTACGAAGCTAGGAAATTTGGAGTTAGAAGTGCCATGAGTGGTATTCAAGCCAAAAGAAATTGCCCAGATTTAATTTTTGTTAGACCACGATTTGATAGATATAAAGAAATTTCTAAAAAAATTAGAAAAATTTTCTTTGAGTACACAGATTTAGTCGAACCTCTTTCTTTAGACGAAGCATATTTAGATGTTACAGTGAATAAAAAAAATAATCCTAGTGCATCTTTAATCGCTCAGGAAATTAGAAAGCGCATTTTTGAAGAAGTTGGATTAACTGCTTCTGCTGGAATTTCCGTAAATAAATTTGTAGCTAAAATTGCTTCTGATTATAACAAACCAAATGGACAAAAAACGGTAAATCCTAATGAGGTTTTGGATTTTTTGGAAAAATTAGATATAAAAAAGTTTTACGGTGTTGGTAAAGTAACTGCTGAAAAAATGTATCAATTAGGTATTTTTACGGGATATGATTTAAAACAAAAATCATTAGAATATTTAGAAAAAAACTTTGGGAATAGCGGAAAACACTATTTTCAAATTGTAAGAGGAATTCACAATAGCTCGGTTAAACCGAATAGAAAGATTAAGTCTATAGGTGCCGAACGAACTTTTAAAGAAAATTTATCTTCTGAAATTTATATGGAAGATCGATTATTCAATATCGCATCTGAATTGGAAAGAAGGTTACATAAAAGTAAAATTTCAGGGAAAACCATTACTCTAAAAATAAAGTATTCCGATTTTAGTCTTCAAACTAGAAGTAAAACATTGCAATATTTTATAGCTGATAAAGATTTGATTTTTGATGTCGCAAAAGATTTATTGTATCAAGAACGATTAAAAAATTCGGTTCGATTGTTGGGAATTTCCGTTAACAATTTAAATAACGAAGAAAAGAAAGAAAAAGAAATGCCTAAAAGTATTTCGGTTCAACTAAAATTTGAGTTTAAAGAATAAAAAAATCCCGCCAACAGCAGGATTTTTTTATTTTATATATTTTAAAAAAATTAATCTCTACTTGACAATTTAGAAAGTAAACGTAAAAATTCAACGTATAACCATACTAATGTAATCATTAATCCCATTGCACTGAACCATTCCATATATTTTGGCATTTGTTTAGCCGCACCTTTTTCAATTTCGTCAAAATCTAAAAATAAATTTAAAGCTGCAATAACAATTACAAAAACACTTATTCCTATACTCATTAATGAATTACCATGATGAACCGCCTCAAATGTGATGAAAAAAGACAAAATCCAAGACAATAGATAATATGTCATAATAGCTAAAGTAGCAGCAATTACAATAGATTTAAAACGCTCAGTTACTTTTACAATTTTGTATTTGTATAAAGCAAAACATACAATGAATGTAATAAATGTGCAACTTACAGCTTGTATTACAATTCCAGGGTATGATGCTTCAAAAAATGCAGAGATTCCACCAATAAATAAACCTTCAAACAAAGCATATCCTGGTGCGACCCAAGTAGATGTATGAGGTTTAAAAGCAGCAATAAGCACTAAAATAAAACCAACAATTGCTCCTCCAATTGTAAGTACTAAAGGATTATAACCATTAAATGCTAACCACCAAGTAATACACGCTGTAGTAAGTAACATAAATAATAACATGAAACTTTTGTTAATCGCTCCACTTACAGTCATTGTTTCTTGTTGTATGGCAATTGTTTCATCAGCATTTTTACTTGTATTAGTAAATGCTTTACTTCCTAAAAAAGGATTTTTTGATTCAAATTTCATATAAAAAAATTATAAATGTTTATTATTTCAAATGTAAATAAAATTTATTCGATTTCTGATACTCTTAATGTATTTACCATACCTTTTTTAATAATAGGCATTGCGGCAAGATTAATAATCATATCGCCTTTTTCAACATGTCCATGTTCTTTGCATATTAAGTTGATGTCTTCAACGGTATCATCGGTACTCACAAATTTATCATAATAGAAAGCTTTAACTCCCCAAAGTAAATTTAATTGAGTTAAAATTCTTTTATTAGAAGTGAAAACTAAAATAAGTGAATTTGGTCTCCATGCTGAAATTTGAAAAGCTGTATAACCACTATTGGTTAACGTTGTTATTGCTTTTGCATTTATATCATCGGCCATAATTGCTGCATGGTAGCAAATAGACTTTGTTACAAATCGATTTGTTCTAATATAAGGAGCGTTTAAAGGCACTTTAATTAAAGGTGAATCTTCAACACTTCTAATAATTTTTGACATTGTTTCTATTACTTGAACTGGATAACTTCCTACTGATGTTTCTCCAGAAAGCATAACTGCATCTGCACCATCCATTACTGAGTTGGCAACATCATTTACTTCTGCTCTAGTAGGTGTTAAACTTGTAATCATTGTTTCCATCATCTGTGTTGCCACAATTACTGGAATACGAGCTGTCTTTGCTCTATGGATTAGTTTCTTTTGAATTAATGGAACTTGTTCTGCTGGAATTTCAACACCTAAATCACCACGAGCAACCATCAATCCGTCACAAAAAGCAACAATTTTGTCTATATTTTCAACAGCTTCAGGCTTTTCAATTTTTGCAATGATTGGAATTTTATGGTCAGAATGTTTTACAATTAAATCTTGCAATTGCTCTAAATCTTCGGGAGTTCTAACAAAGGATAGTGCAATCCAGTCTACTTTATTTTCAATCGCAAATAATGCGTCTTTTATATCTTTTTTTGTTAAAGCTGGTAAAGAAACTTTTGTGTTAGGAAGATTTACCCCTTTTTTAGATTTTAAAGGTCCGCCTTGAACAACTATTGCTTCAACTTCAGTTTTTTTATCGGTTTTTACAACTTCAAAGATTAATTTTCCGTCGTCTAAAAGAATTCTTTCACCTGGATTTACATCTTTTGGAAATTCTTTGTAATTCATGTACACCTTTTCTGCAGTTCCTAATATGTCTTCTGCAGTTGTAAATGTAATTTTATCGCCTTTGCTTACAATTACATCTTCTTTCATTACTCCAACTCTTAGTTTTGGTCCTTGTAGATCGGCAAGTATTGATGTTGTGTAGTTAAATTCAGCATTTAATTCACGAATAGTATTTATTCTAGCTAAAACATCTTCATAGTCTGCATGAGAAAAGTTAATTCTAAAAACATTTACTCCTGCGTCAATCATTTCTTTAATAGTTTCTTTAGTGCTGCAAGCAGGACCTAAAGTTGCTACAATTTTAGTTTTTTTATTCATTTATATTTTAGTTAAAATATTAAATTATTTTTTGATTTTAAGTTTACTTTATCAATTAAGTATGACATTGAAACGTTATTTATTGATTCTATTTTTTTTGTTACTTCTTTAGTTTTAAAAAACGAATCAACATTTTCAATTTTTAAAAGGAAGTCAGCTTTTTTAAATTCAGGGATTAAATATACGTTAACTTCCATATTCTCAAATATACCAGCTGATTTTTTATTAGTAGAATTTATAGTGGTTTTGTTTTCTATTAAACTCCATTGAATGTCTGTTTTTTTATCATCATAAAAATAATGATTAAAAGAGCTTTTTCCTTCTTGAGTTTCTATAGCAATGTTTAAATTGTTTTTGCACAGCTTTATATTTAATTCTCTGTTTAAAAAATAAGCGAGTCTATAATCCTCTATTGATGTATGAATGGCAATTAATTCATAATCAATTGATAAAAAGTCAACTATTTGAATTTTATGAACGGCCATTTGTGTGAATTGTTTTTGTAAATATACAATTTATGAAATGGGTGTGTGTTAAGAAAATTATTTTTTTGAAATAATTTCTTGTAAAGCAAAATAAGCTCTTTTTGCAGCTTTCTCTTCAGCTTTCTTCTTTGATGTTTCTCTTGCTTTTGCAACAGTTTTATTATCAATATCTAACTTTACTCCAAAAAAGCGTTGTTCTTCTGTACCATTATCTTCAAAAGTTTCAAAAACAAACTTCTTTTTTTCTTTTTGACACCATTCAATAATTAAACTTTTATAGCTAATAACTTTTCCTTCAAGCTTAGGAATGTCTACATAAGGTTGGATAACTTTGTTAAAAATAAATTTTTCACAATAAGAAAACCCTCTATCTAAATAAATGGCTCCAACTAAACCTTCAAAAATATTGCCATGTATATTGTCACTAAAATGCTGAGGATTAACTTTACTATCAACAAATTGAATTAGTTTTAAATCTCTGCCTAGTTCGTTTAAATGTTCTCTACTTACAATTTTAGAGCGCATTTTGGTTAAATAACCTTCATCACCACTTGGTACTTCGTTGTATAAATGTGCTGCAATAACACTGCCTAGCATGGCGTCTCCTAAAAATTCTAATCTCTCATAATTAAAAGGATAGCCGTTTTCTCCAATTTTATTTGTAGAACGATGTGTAAAAGCTTTCTGGTAATAAACCAAATTTAGTGGTTTGAAACCTAAAATTTTGCTGATTTTGTCAAAAAAAATCCCGTCTTCTTGAGAACGGGAGTTTTTAATTATTTTTTTAAAAAAACGCATCCGTTCTTATTCTTCTATTTTCTTAAATAATACGCAAGCATTATGTCCTCCAAAACCAAAAGTATTACTCATAGCGACTTTAACATCTCTTTTTTGTGCTTTATTTAAAGTTAAATTTAACTCTGGATTAATGTTTTCATCTACAACAGAATGATTAATTGTAGGAGGAACAATTCCGTGTTTTATTGATAATACCGAAGCAATAGCTTCAATTCCACCTGCAGCACCTAAAAGATGGCCGGTCATAGATTTTGTTGAATTAATGTTAATATTTTTAGCATGGTCGCCAAAAACAGCACTTATTGCTTTTAATTCGGCAACATCACCTAATGGTGTTGATGTTCCATGTGTGTTAATATGATCAACTTCATGTGGTTGCATCCCTGCGTCTCTTAAAGTATTATTCATAACGGCTATTACTCCTAATCCTTCAGGGTGTGGAGCTGTTAAATGGTAAGCATCAGAAGACATTCCACCTCCGCCAATCTCACAATATATTTTAGCACCACGTGCTTTTGCGTGTTCATATTCTTCAAGTACTAGAGCGCCAGCTCCTTCACCTAAAACAAAACCATCTCTAGTTGCGTCAAAAGGTCTAGAGGCAGTTTCTGGGCTTTCATTTCTTGTTGATAAAGCATGCATAGAATTAAATCCACCCATTCCAGCAATTGTTACGGCTGCTTCTGAACCACCAGAAATAATAACGTCACACATTCCTAAACGAATATAATTAAATGCATCTATCATTGCATTTGCAGAAGAAGCACAAGCAGAAACAGTTGTGTAATTTGGACCCATAAACCCATTTCTCATTGAAATGTGAGCAGGGGCAATATCTGCAATCATTTTAGGAATAAAGAAAGGATTAAATTTTGGAGTTCCATCACCTTTGGCATAGTATAAAACTTCTTCTTGAAAAGTTTCTAAGCCTCCAATTCCTGCTCCCCAAATAACTCCAACTCTATGTTTGTCAACATTCTCAGCTGTAATACCGGCATCTTTAATAGCCTCATCACTTGCAACAACAGCATATTGTGCAAACTTATCCATTCTACGAGCTTCTTTACGGTCAATAAAATCCTCTATATTGAAGTTTTTAACTTCACAAGCAAATTTTGTTTTATGTTTTTCAGTATCATAGTAAGTAATAGGTGCGGCACCACTTTTACCATTAATCAATCCTTCCCAATATTCTTGAATATTATTTCCAATAGGGGTAAGGGCTCCTAGACCAGTTACAACAACACGCTTTAATTGCATATAATTAAATTTTGGTTTTATATAAAAAACCCAATGTACTTTTAATAATGTAACTAAAAGAAACAATGGGTATTACATAGTTTTTTATTTTAATGATTGTAATACAATCAATGTTTTCTTCAAATCTAATAAAAGATTTTAAAATTTCGAAGAAAAAATAATAACACTCATGAGTATAAACCCACGAGTGTCTAAAATATTATTTTTTAGCTTCTTCGATGTAAGAAATAGCTTGACCTACAGTAGCAATGTTTTCTGCTTGATCATCTGGGATTTGAATATCAAATTCTTTTTCAAATTCCATAATTAGCTCAACAGTGTCTAATGAATCAGCTCCTAAATCATTTGTGAAGCTTGCTTCTGTTACAACTTCGTTTTCGTCAACACCTAATTTGTCTACGATAATCGCTTTTACTCTTGATGCAATGTCTGACATAATCTTTTAATTTTAATTTAATTTGTTGGCAAAAATAAAAAACTTTATTTTAAAACAACAATTTTGTTTCTAAATGTGACTACGAATTTAAAAAAAAATAATTCACAAAGACCTCTTTTTTCTATTTTTTACCAATTATTATTCTTTTTTTTGTGTAATTAAAATTACAGGATAAATGAAAAAAATAGTGCTATTCGCTTCTGGCAATGGTTCCAATGCCGAAAAGATCATATTACATTTCAAAAAATCAACCTTTGCAAATGTAGTCACTATCTTTACAAACAATCCTGATGCCAAAGTGTTAGAAAAAGCAAAAAATCATCAAATGGAGGCTGTTATTTTTACAAAATCTGACTTAAATAATGATTTTGTTCTTCAAAAACTCAAAAAAATTGATCCAGATTTAATTGTTTTAGCTGGATTTTTATTGAAATTTCCAGAATCTATCATAAATCAATATCCTAATAAAGTAATTAACATTCACCCTGCTCTTTTGCCTAAATATGGTGGAAAAGGAATGTATGGAATGAACGTGCACAAAGCGGTTTTAGAAAATAACGAAAAAGAAACCGGAATCACTATTCATTATGTAAACGAACATTATGATGAAGGTGAATACATTTCTCAGCATAAAGTTTCTATAGAGAATTGTGTTTCTGCTGAAGAAATTGCAAATAAAGTACATCAACTAGAACATGAATATTTTCCGATTGTTATTGAACAATTAATCACTAATCACTAATCATTATTTACTTGAGTCACGAAGTTCACATATATACAGACGGCGCTGCTAAGGGAAATCCTGGTCCGGCGGGTTATGGCGTAGTTATGGAAATGGTAGGAACTCCTTATAAAAGGGAATTTTATGAAGGTTTTCGAAAATCTACCAATAATAGAATGGAACTTTTAGCTGTTATTGTAGGTTTAGAAAAACTAAAAAACTTAAAAACGAAAGTATTAGTCGTTTCCGATTCTAAATATGTGGTAGATGCTGTTGAAAAACGTTGGGTTTTTCAATGGGAAAAGAAAAATTTTGCAGGAAAAAAGAATCCCGATTTATGGATGCGCTTTCTAAAAGCGTACCGAAATCATAAAGTAGATTTTCAATGGGTAAAAGGGCATAATAATCATCCTCAAAACGAGCGTTGCGATGAGTTGGCAGTAATGGCTTCTCAACAAGAGAAATTATCTGTAGATACTTTTTACGAAAAAGAAGAAACGAAGTTGTTGTAGACTATTTTTTAAAATCACTTATTTTATATTTTATACCTTGAGGATTATCACTGTATTTAAAAACTAAATAATTTGAGTTTTTCTTATTTAAAGAGAGCTTGAACTTTCCGTTTAATTCAGTTAAAAGAAGAGTATCAATTATTTTATTGTTTTCACTGCACTCTAGAATAACTATTTTGTTTTTTAATTCTTTTTCAGACCCACTTAGCATTTCCTTACTTTGAACAATTCCTTCAATCATAATTTTTTCACCTTCACAAAAACAATTATCGAAATTTGGACTTATTTTTAACTCTCCTATATTAACTGAAACGTTTTCGAAGTTATTTGATTCAGAATTCCAATTGACAAAAGAATAACCTCCTTTAAATTGACATTCACAAGTTTTCAAGGAAAGTAAGGTAATAAGAAAGAATAACTTGTTCATCCAAATTTTTTTTAACATTTCAAAATTAACAAAAAACTCTTTAAGAAACTTTTAAACCTATAAACTTTTAAACTTCTAAACTAAAACTTATCTTTGCCTCTTATTTCAAATTGAAAAGAATGAATAAATTATTGATAGTAGGAACGGTAGCTTTTGATGCTATTGAAACGCCTTTCGGAAAAACAGATAAAATTTTAGGTGGTGCAGCAACTTATATTGGTTTAGCTTCTAACTTTTTTAATGTAGATGCAGCAATTGTTTCGGTAGTAGGTGAAGATTTTCCTCAAGAGTATTTAGATTTATTAACCAATAATGGTGTAAATATAGACGGAATTGAAGTGGTTAAAGGCGGAAAAACATTCTTTTGGAGTGGAAAATACCATAACGATTTAAATTCTCGTGATACTTTAGTTACTGAGTTAAATGTTTTAGCAGATTTTAATCCGGTAGTTCCTCAAGCATATAAAAATTCTGAAGTAGTTTTATTAGGAAATCTACATCCTTTAGTACAATCTGGTGTTTTAGATCAAATGACAGAAAAGCCTAAGTTAATTGTTTTAGATACAATGAACTTTTGGATGGATTGTGCCTTGCCAGAATTATTAGACGTTATTAAACGTGTTGATGTAATTACAATTAATGATGAAGAAGCGCGTCAATTATCGGGTGAATATTCATTAGTAAAAGCAGCTCAAAAGATTCATACGATGGGGCCAAAATATGTGGTAATTAAAAAAGGAGAACACGGAGCGTTATTGTTCCAAGACAAAGAAATTTTCTTTGCTCCGGCATTACCTTTAGAGGAAGTGTTTGATCCAACAGGAGCTGGTGATACATTTGCAGGTGGTTTCGCAGGTTATATTGCTCAAAGTGAAAACATTTCGTTTGATAATATGAAAAACGGAATTATTTACGGTTCAAACTTAGCTTCATTTTGTGTGGAGAAATTTGGAACTGAGCGCATGCAAAAATTAGACAAGGAAGAAGTTAATATGCGTTTAAAACAATTTAAAGCATTAACACAATTTGAAATTGAATTAGAAGAATAAAAACGTGCCTCGAATTTTCGGGGCATTTTTGTATACATTACAGTAAGCATTAAACAACACAACAACAACACAATGAGTGACGCTATTAAACATGAATGCGGAATTGCACTATTAAGATTAAAAAAACCGTTAGAGTTTTACAAAGAAAAATACGGTACAGCTTTTTACGGAGTTCAAAAAATGTATTTGCTAATGGAAAAACAGCACAATCGCGGTCAAGATGGTGCAGGTTTAGCAAGTATAAAATTAGATGTTGCTCCAGGGCAACGTTATATAAGCCGTATACGTTCTAATGATGCAAATCCTATTAAAGATGTTTTTGCACAGGTTAATGAACGAATTAATCACGAACTTTTAGAACACCCAGAATATCAAAATGATGTTCAGTTACAAAAAAATAATATTCCTTATATAGGCGAGTTATTTTTAGGACACGTACGTTATGGAACTTTTGGAAAAAACAGTATCGAAAGCGTACATCCATTCTTGCGTCAGAATAATTGGATGCACCGCAATCTTATTGTTGCCGGGAATTTTAACATGACAAATGTTAAAGAGCTTTTTGATAGTTTGGTTGAATTAGGTCAGCATCCAAAAGAATTAGCTGATACTGTTACTGTAATGGAAAAAATAGGTCATTTTTTAGATGATGAAGTTACCGAAATTTACAAACAAGCAAAATTAGAAGGATTTACAAAGCAAGAAGCTTCAAAAGTAATTGTAGATAGATTAAATATTCCTAGAATATTAGAGCGTGCATCTCGTAACTGGGATGGAGGTTATGCAATGGCTGGTTTATTAGGTCATGGAGATGCATTTGTAATGCGAGATCCAGCAGGTATTCGCCCGGCTTATTTTTATGAAGATGATGAAATTGTTGTTGTAGCTTCTGAAAGACCAGTTATTCAAACGGTTTTTAATGTTCCTTTTGATAAAGTACAAGAATTAACACCTGGAAACGCTATTGTAATTAAAAAAGATGGTTCTGTTTCACTTAATGAAGTGAGAACACCTTTGGTTAAAAAAGCATGTTCGTTTGAACGTATTTATTTTTCTCGTGGAAGTGATGCAGAAATTCACCAAGAACGTAAGAAATTAGGAAGATTGATTTTCCCAGCCATTTTAAAATCAATCGATAACGATACTGATAACACGGTTTTTTCATACATACCAAACACTGCCGAAACTTCTTTTTATGGAATGACAGAAGCGGCTCAAGACTTTTTGAATCAGAGAAAAACGGCTGAAATTTTAAAAAATAGAGATACGCTTTCAGAAGAAAAACTAGCTGAAATTCTATCAGTTAAAATTCGAACAGAGAAAGTAGCAATTAAAGATGCAAAATTAAGAACTTTTATTACTGAAGACAGTAGTAGAGATGATTTAGTTGCCCATGTGTATGATGTTACTTATGGAGTTGTGAAAACGACTGACAATTTGGTTATCATTGACGATAGTATTGTAAGAGGAACAACGCTGAAGCAAAGTATCATTAAAATGATGGATAGGCTTAAACCAAAGAAAATTGTTGTTGTGTCATCTGCACCACAAATTCGTTATCCTGACTGTTACGGTATTGATATGGCTAAACTTGAAGGATTAGTTGCTTTTAGAGCCGCTATGGAGCTACTAAAAGACAGAGGTTTACTTCATATTGTTGAAGAAGTTTATAAAAAATCAAAAGCGCAAGAAAATTTAAAAGATGCTGAGGTTGTAAATTTTGTAAAAGAAATTTATGCTCCCTTTACAGATGAAGAAATATCAGACAAAATATCTGAAATGTTAACTCCAGAAAACACTCATGCTGAAGTTAAAATTATTTATCAAACGGTTGAAGATTTACATATAGCATGTCCAAAAAATCTTGGAGATTGGTACTTTACAGGAGATTATCCTACAAATGGAGGAAACAGAGTTGTAAACAGAGCTTTCTTAAATTTTTATGAAGGAAATGATGCAAGAGCATATTAATTGTGCACTTTATCGATTATTTTATACGTTAAACAATTTTTTAATTGATTTAACATTTGTCTATCATACTTTAGCACTACCAGAAAAATTAGTAGGTTAAGTTTTATGGTAGATTTGGGGCAAAAAGGTGAAAGCAATTTCACCTTTTTTTATTTATATAATTTCAATTGTTAATTAATAGTTTCTTAAATAAAAGCAAAAAACACCTTTTATCGAATTTTTGAACAGTTTGTCAATTTTTTTATGCACGCATAATAAATTCAATCTACTTTAGCTGAACCAAAAAATTAGTAGGTTAAGTTTTATGGTAGATTTGGGGCAAAAAGGGTATGCAATGCATACCTTTTTTATTTTGTAAATATTTCAAATACAAAAAAAGGTTCGCAAAATGCGAACCTTTTATATTTTAGCTTAAGAAGATGTTATTTTGCTACAACAAATCTTCTAGTAACTTCCGTCCAGTTGATTACATTAAAGAAAGCTTCAATATAATCTGGTCTTCTGTTTTGATAGTTTAAATAATAAGCATGTTCCCAAACATCCATTCCTAAAATTGGAGTTCCACCACAACCTACACCAGGCATTAAAGTATTGTCTTGGTTTGGAGTTCCACAAACTTCAAGTTTTCCGTCTTTTACACAAAGCCAAGCCCATCCTGATCCAAATTGAGTTGCGCCAGCTTTAGCAAACGCAGCTTTAAAAGCATCAAATGATCCAAATGCGCTGTCAATAGCATCTGCTAATTCACCAGTTGGTAAACCACCACCGTTTGGAGACATTACTGTCCAAAACAAACTATGGTTGTAAAAACCACCACCGTTATTTCTTACGGCTGCATTACTCATGTCTAGGTTCAATAAAATATTTTCAATCGTTTTTCCTTCTAAATCTGTTCCTGCAATTGCGTTATTTAGATTGGTTGTATATCCATTATGGTGCTTAGTGTGATGTATTTCCATCGTTCTAGCATCAATATGTGGTTCAAGGGCGTCATACGCATATGGTAATTGTGGTAATTCGAAAGCCATAATTTTTTTATTTAGATTAGTATTAATGAATCCAAAGTTATAAATTTAACTTTGGATTAAAAAATAGATTGTTCTTATACCACTATAATTAAGAAAAATATAACACATTGAACACACCCGCCTTTAGTTTATACGACGCTTCTGCTGGATCTGGTAAAACTTATACCCTTACAAAAGAGTATTTAAAAATTTTATTTAATTCACCTACAAACGATGCTTACAAGAAAATTTTAGCCATTACTTTTACAAATAAAGCGGTAGAAGAAATGAAATCGCGTATTATTGATAATCTTTATGATTTTTCAAAAGAGAATACTTCTGCAAAATCAATGATGTTATTAAAAGAGATTGCTAAAGAAATAGGTTTATCAGTAGCAACAATTAAAGATAAGGCCAAAGCAATTATTAAAAACATTATTCATAATTATACTGCTTTTGGTATTTCTACTATCGATAAATTTACACACAAGGTTATTCGTGCGTTTGCACAAGATTTAAATTTACCTGCCAATTTTGAGGTTTCTTTAGATACGGATGCGCTTTTGCAAGAAGCCGTCGATTTAGTAATTTCAAAAGTTGGAGAAGAACAAATACTTACTGATTTATTAATTGAATTCACAAAAAACAAAACCGACGAAGATAAAAATTGGGATATTTCAAAGGAATTATTTGAAGTTTCAAAGTTAATTACCAATGAAAATAATGCAAACGAATTGACTCAATTTGAAGATAAGACGTTTGACGATTTTAATCACATTAAGAACGTATTAAAATCAAAAATTGAAGAAACTATTCAAGAAACAATTGAAAACGGAAAACAAATAATTCTTTTTATTGCTGAAAATGGTGTTGAAATGGATTCTTTTCAAAAATATTTCACAGATCATTTAAATAATATCGCCAATAATGAATTAAAACCAACTCAAAAGAAATATTTTATTCCAGAAGATATAAAAATCAAGAAAGGAGCTAAAGACGCTGCAATTATTGAATCTATTGTGGATGAAATTTTACATAAATTAGCTAAAACGTATGCGCTTTACGGAAAAATCTCATTTTATCAAGCATTTCTCCAAAATATCAATCCACTTTCGTTATTAAATACAATTCATTTAGAATTTAAAAACATTCAAGAAGAGAAAAATATACTTTCCATTTCTGATTTTAATAAAATTATTTTTAACGAAATACAAAATCAACCAGCTCCTTTTATATATGAACGATTAGGTGAAAAATACCGACATTTCTTCATCGATGAATTCCAGGACACGTCTATTATGCAATGGAAAAATTTAATACCATTAATTGATAATGCGGTTGCAAGTGAAGAAAACGAAGTAAAAGGAACGTTAATGTTGGTTGGCGATCCAAAACAATCTATTTACCGTTGGCGTGGCGGAAAAGCCGAACAATTTATTAAGCTAAGTAAAACCGATAATCCAAACGATTTGGATGAATATCCGTTTTCAAACAAAGAAAAAGAAGTTTTTAGATTGGGTACAAATTACAGAAGTTATTCGGAGGTGATTTCGTTTAATAACCGTTTTTTTGCTCATTTATCAAGTAAATTCTCTAATGAAGATTATGCCGATTTATATTTAAATCACAGTCATCAGGAAATAAACAGTAAAATTGGCGGTTATGTAAATCTTTCATTTATAGAAGTTCCAAAAGAAGAAAATGAAGATTTTTTCAGTGAATTTGACGAAGACAATACCTATTCTGCTAAAACAAAATATTACTTAAGTAAAACATTAGAAACCATTTCTAGTATTAAAAATAAAGGTTTTCAATATAAAGATATTGTTTTGCTTACGCGAAAAAAATCAGACGGAGTTGCTTTGGCAAACTTTTTAACCGAGAATCAAATTCCTATTTTGTCTTCGGAAACCTTATTGATTCAAAATGCAACTGAAGTTAAGTTAATCGTCAATTTATTAAAATATTTAAAAAGCAATAAAGACCAAGAATCAAAAGCATATGTTTTGTATTATGTTGCAAAAAATTTACAAAATAAATATTCAACACACGATTTTATTGCTGCAACTAAAGACTTGTCTGAAAACGATTTGGAATTATTTTTAAGAAAATTAAATATTTCTGTGTCCTTTCAAAATTGTAGAAAAAAATCATTGTACGAAGCGGTTGAAATCATTGTAGATGTGTTTATTCAAGAGAAAACCAACACTTCTTACGTACAATATTTTTTAGATTTAGTTTTAGAACGCGATAGTAAATTACAGTCAAGTATTGGCGATTTTTTAGAATATTGGGAAAAAACTGGGTTTCAAAAAAGTATTCCTTCGCCTGAAGGAAATGATGCTATTCGTATAATGACTATTCATAAATCAAAAGGACTAGAGTTTCCAGTAGTCATTTATCCTTTTGCAGATGAGGATTTTAATAGAAAAATTAGAAATAAAATTTGGGTTGATTTTGATGATGATGAAGAAATAGAATTTCCAAAAGCATTGGTAAATTCAAAAAAAGAAGTAGTTGACTATGGGGAAAAAGCAAAAGAAATCTATGATACAAAAAGCCAAGAAGAGATTCTAGACATCATAAATGTTTTATACGTTGCGTTAACAAGAGCTGAAGAGCAATTGTATGTAATTTCTAATCATTTGTTGAATAAAACGGGTTTGCCTGATAATTTATCATCTTACTTTATTGAGTATTTGCAAAACATAGGAATGTACGATGAAACAAAATTAGAATACGAATTTGGAAATCCCGAAAAACTTTCTGCCGAAAAACATGAAATTAAACAGCAAAAAACAATTTCATTGGTAAAGGAAAAGCTCAACTCTAGTAGTATAAAAATTGCACAACGAGAAGCTTTAATGTGGAATACCGATCAGCAACAAGCAATTGAATTTGGAAATATTTTGCACGAAATCATGTCGTTTATAATTTCAAAAGAAGATTCAGATTTTGCAATTCAAAAAGCAATTGAAAATGGATTAATTACAATTTCTCAATTAGATATTTTTAAAGATAAAGTTCAGCAAATAATTTCAAATAATGAGTTGACTGACTTTTTTAACGGACAAGGATTGGTTTATAATGAAGAAACGATTTTGAAAAATGGTTATAAAAATCTAAAACCAGATAGAGTAGTTGTTTTTAATAATGAAGTATATCTTTTGGATTATAAAACCGGGGAGAAAAATCAAAAACACCAAAATCAAATCAATGATTATGCTTCTGTGCTTCAAGAAATGAACTATACAATTGCAAAAAAAGCATTAGTTTATATAGGAGAAAAAATAGAAGTTGTACTTTTGTAACTTCAGTAAATCATAAAAATAACGAATAACCAAATCAACATTTAAAAATGTACGGTAAAATACAACAACACTTAGAAAATGAATTAAACGCTATTCGTGAAAACGGATTGTTTAAAAAAGAACGAATCATAACTACACCTCAAGGAGCTGAAATTAAAGTTTCAACTGGAGAAACAGTTTTGAATTTTTGTGCAAACAATTATTTAGGACTTTCTTCTCATCCAGAAGTGGTTCAAGCTGCAAAAGACGCTTTAGATTCTCATGGATTCGGAATGTCGTCTGTTCGTTTCATTTGTGGAACTCAAGATATTCATAAAGAATTGGAAAAAAAAATAGCTGATTTTTATGGAACTGAAGACACTATTTTATATGCAGCTGCTTTTGATGCAAATGGTGGAGTTTTTGAACCTTTATTAGGTGAAGAAGATTGTATTATTTCTGATAGTTTAAATCACGCTTCAATTATAGACGGAGTTCGTTTATGTAAAGCGGCTCGTTATCGTTACCAAAATAATGATATGGCTGACTTAGAAACGCAACTTATTGCAGCAACTGAAAAAGGACATAGATTTAAGCTAATTGTTACTGATGGTGTATTTTCAATGGACGGTTTAGTTGCTCCATTAGATAAAATTTGTGATTTAGCAGATAAATACGATGCTTTAGTAATGGTTGACGAATGTCACGCTGCGGGTTTTATTGGCGCAACTGGAAAAGGAACTTTGGAAGCTAAAAACGTAATGGGTCGTGTAGATATCATTACGGGAACGCTTGGAAAAGCTCTTGGTGGAGCAATGGGAGGTTATACAACTGCTAAAAAAGAAGTCATCGAAATTTTGCGTCAGCGTTCACGCCCTTATTTGTTTTCAAACTCTTTAGCGCCATCAATTGTAGGGGCTTCTTTAAAGGTTTTCGAATTATTAGAAAAAGACACTTCACTTCGAGATAAATTAGAATGGAATACTAATTATTTCAAAGATGGAATGAAAAAAGCGGGTTTCGATATTATTGATGGAGACTCTGCAATAGTACCTGTTATGCTTTATGATGCTAAATTGGCGCAAAAAATGTCGGAAGAATTACTTCAAAAAGGAGTTTATGTAATTGGTTTCTTTTTTCCAGTAGTTCCAAAAGAGAAAGCGAGAATTAGAGTTCAATTGTCTGCTGCACACACTCAAAACCATTTAGATAAAGCTATCAATGCTTTTATAGAAGTGGGTAAAAATCTAAAAATCATTAAATAATATAAATTTAGTAGTACTTTTTTTAACAAAATTTTTTGTAATTAAAAAAAAATATTACTTTTGCTATAATTATAACGTATTGTAATTAAATTATAAAGTATGAAACATCTAAACAAATTATTTATTGCTGCTTTAATGTTTGCTGGAGTAACTTCGCAAGCACAAGACAGTAACAATCCATGGGCTGTATCTTTCGGAGCTAATGCGGTTGACACAAAAATAAGTATGTCAGGAAATGACAAACTTGTTTTTAAAGAGTTGTTAAACGCTCAAGACAATTGGAACATGATTCCTTCTGTATCTTCTTTAACGGTATCTAGATACGTTGGGGATAATTTTTCATTTGGTTTAACGGGTTCTGTTAACAAAATCAGTAAAATGATTGATAAAGTTCCTATGACATCAAGTACTTATGTGGTTTCAAACCCAGGAGATTTAAGTTATTATGCTATTGATGGTACAATTAAGTATAGTTTTCAAGACATGCTTAAATCTAAATGGTTAGACCCTTCTGCACATGTTGGTGGAGGTTATACTTTCTTTGGTGATGCTTCTGCAGGAACTGTAAATGGAGGTTTAGGTTTAACTTTTTGGTTAACTGAGCATGTTGGTATAAGTTTACAGTCATCTCTTAAGTATTCATTTGATGATGAAAGAACTCCAGACGCAGATGTACCTACAGTTATGCAACACTTTGCAGGTCTTACTTTCAAATTTGGTGGTAAAGATACTGATGGTGATGGTGTATATGATAAAGACGATGCATGTCCAGAAACTCCAGGTTTAAAAGAGTTTATGGGATGCCCTGATACTGATGGTGATAAAATCGCAGATAAAGATGATTCTTGTCCAGAAGTTTTTGGATTAGCTGAATTTAATGGATGTCCTGATACTGATGGAGACGGAATCGTTGATAACGAAGATGCTTGTCCAGAAGTAAAAGGTACTAAAATTATGAAAGGTTGTCCAGATGCTGACGGAGACGGAGTAGCTGATAAAGATGACAACTGTCCAGAAGTAAAAGGACCTAAAGCTAACGCTGGTTGTCCTTGGCCTGATACTGATGGAGATGGAGTAGCTGATAAAGATGACCAATGTCCAACAGTAGCTGGAACTGTAGCTAACAATGGATGTCCTGAGGTTTCTGAAGAAGCAATCAACAAATTAAATAGCTATGCTAAAACTATCTTGTTTAACTCTGGAAAATCTTCTTTCCAAAAACAAACAATGCCAGTTTTACAAGCAATTACTGCAATCTTAAAAGAATATCCAAGTGCTAACTTCATGATTGAAGGTCACACTGATAGTCAAGGTTCAGATTCATTAAATCAAAAATTATCTGAAGATAGAGCAGCTGCTGTTAAAACTTATTTAGTTGAAAACGGAATTGATGCTGCAAGATTAACTTCAGCTGGTTTTGGAGAGTCTAAACCAATTGATTCTAATAAAACTTCTAAAGGAAGAGCTAACAACAGAAGAGTTGAAGTGAAATTAGTAAAATAATTTCTTCCAAAATATAATATAGAAAACGCCCTGATTATTCAGGGCGTTTTTTTATTTTTATAAAATGAATGAAACAACTTTTTTAGACCAGTTAGCAAATCAAATAATTATTGATTTTCAGCATAAATTAAATAATATTCAAATTGTTTTGCCTAATAAAAGAGCGAAAGTTTTTTTATTGCAGTGTCTAAAAAATAAATTAACTACAACAGTATTTGCTCCTAAAATTATAAGTATTGAGGACCTTGTTCAAGATATTTCAGGAATCCGTTCAATTGATTCTATTGAAATTTTATTTGAGTTTTATGATGTTTATTTACAAATTACTCCAAAAGACCAGCAACAGTCATTTGAATTGTTTTCTAATTGGGCCAAAACATTACTACAAGATTTTAATGAAATTGATCGTTACTTAATAGAGCCAAAATTAGTTTTTTCTTATTTAAAAGAAATTGAAGCACTTAAAAGATGGGATTTAGAACCTGCTCAGAAAACATTTTTAATAGATAATCACCTTGAGTTTTGGAATAAACTTCCGCTTTATTATGAAACATTTTACAAGCATCTTTTAAATAAAAAATCTGGATATCAAGGATTAATTTATAGAGAAGCAGATAAAAAATGTAAATCATTTGCAGAGAAACTTAGTGATGAAATTATTGTATTTGCGGGTTTCAATGCTTTAAATCAGGCTGAAGAAAAAATAGTTCAACATTTATTATATACAAATCAAGCAAAAATTTATTGGGATATCGATGATACTTTTTTAAAAGACCCTTTTCATGATGCAGGTTTGTTTATAAGACGTTTTAAACAAAATTGGAAAAATTATTCTTCACAACCATTCGAATGGATAACGAATTGTTTTCAAGATGAGAAAAATATTCAAATCATTGGAACACCAAAATCAGTTGGACAAGCAAAAATTGCAGGAAATATAATTGAAAAATTATCTATTAACGGAGCAAATATTAACAAAACCGCTTTGGTTTTAGGTGATGAAAATTTATTAATTCCTATTCTTTACGGATTGCCAAATACAATTGAGAGTTTGAATATTACGATGGGTTATTCAGGTAAGAATAATCCGGCTCAAATTTTAATTACTAAACTTTTCAAGTTGCATACAAATGCAATAAACAGAAACGAAAAATCTTACACGCTTTATTATAAAGATGTTTTAGAAGTTTTAAATCATCCGTTGGTTGAATCTTATGTTAAGGTTTCAGAGCTTATTTCGGTTATCAATGATAATAACTTTACGTTCTTTTCTCATGACACTTTAATAAGACTTTATAATGAGAAATATCCCAATTCAAATAATACTTTTTTCGACTTATTGTTTAATAAGTGGAATTCAAATTGCGATGAAGTTTTAAAAACACTATCACTAATTTTACTTCAAATAAAAGAGCATTTGAGTAATGATGTAGAAGAAGAAAAAGTGTCTAAAACATTCGTTTATGCGATTTATAAAGTCATTAATAAGTTAATCAGTTACCAAGAAAAATACGGTAAAATAGATACAATTGAAACTTTACAAGTTATTTACAAACAAATTTTAGATTTAGCCGAAGTTTCTTTCGAAGGCGAACCATTATCAGGTTTACAAATTATGGGAGTTTTAGAAAGTAGAGTTTTGGACTTTGAAAACGTAATTATAACTTCTGTAAATGAAGGTAAGTTTCCATCGGGCAAATCACAAAATTCATTTATTCCTTTCGATGTTAAAAGAGAATTAGGTTTGCCAACTTATAAAGAGAAAGATGCTATTTACAGTTACCATTTCTATCATTTGTTGATGCGAGCAAAAAATATTTATTTACTTTATAACACCGATAATGAAGGAATTGATGCTGGTGAAAAAAGTCGATTCTTAACTCAGTTAGAAATTGAGAAGCAACCTAAGCATACATTAACTCACGAAATTTATAATGCTGTATTGCCAAAAACAGCATATGAAATAATGGAAATTGAAAAAACGGAGAAAGTTCTTGAACGCTTAAAAGAAATTGCAACTGATAAAGGTTTTTCTCCATCTTCACTTACGAGTTATATTCGTAATCCAATGCAATTTTATTTTCAAAGGGTCTTAAGAATAAGAGATGTTGAAGAAGTAGAGGAAAGTGTAGCTGTAAATACACTAGGAACAATCATTCACGAGGCGTTAGAAGAGCTTTACGAACCTTTTGTTGGAGTTTACCTATCAGTACAAAATGTTGAGATAATGTTGTCTAAAATCGAAGAGGTGACTTTAAAACAATTTAAGATAGTTTATAAAGAAGGAGAAATTAAAAAAGGGAAAAACTTATTGGCATTTGAAGTGGCTAAACGAAATATTTATAATTTTTTAAATTCTGAGAAAAAAGCAATTCAAGATAAAGATGCTATAAAAGTACTGTGCCTTGAAGCTCCTTTAGAAGTTATTATTGAACATGAAGATTTGCCATATCCGGTTAAAATTGCAGGAAAGGTTGACCGAATTGAAGAACGAAATGGAAGTATTCGAATTATTGACTATAAATCAGGGAAAGTATTAGGAAACACATTAAAGATTAATGATTTTGAAGGTTTAACTGCTAATCTTAAAAATGAAAAAGTAATTCAATTACTTTGTTATGCAATGATGTTCCAAAATAGTGGAATGTTCCAAAATCAAGATATTCAAGCCGGAATAATTTCGTTCAAAAACATGAAAGAAGGCTTCATGCCTTTTGGTTTAGGAAAAGGAAAAAATGCAATAACTGAAATCAATTTAGAAACTATTGAATCATTTAAAATAGAATTAGTACATTTAATACTAGAAATTTTAAATCAAGAAATTCCGTTCAAAGAAACGTTATAAAAATATTTATGGATAAATTAATTGAAAAACTACAGTTTTACTACGATACCATTTTACAAAATGCACCTGGTTTTTTAATTGGCGTTGTTGTTTTAGTTATAGGTTTTACAATTGCTAATTTTGGAAAAAATTTCACACAAAATCGTATTAAATCTAAAGTTAAAAATACGTTGTCCGGACTTTTTATTGCGCAAATAATTTCTGGAATTATTAAAACAATTACGATTGTTTTCTTCTTAGATTTAATAGGTTTTCAAGGGGTAACGACAAAGTTATTGGCTGGTGCCGGAATTCTTACTTTTGTAGCTGGTTTTGCTTTTAAAGATATTGGTGAAAATTTCCTTGCCGGAATTTTATTAGCTTTCAAAAGTCCGTTTAAAGAAAACGATTTAATTGAAACTGAAAATGTAATTGGTTATGTGAAAGAGTTAAGAATTAGAGAAACCGTTATTAAAACCACCGATGGAAAAGATGTTTTTGTGCCCAATTCTCAAATTTTAACTTCTCCATTAATTAATTATACTATTGATGGTTTTCTAAGAAATGAGTTTATGCTTGGTTTGGATTATTCTAGTGATCTTCAAAAAGCAATTGAAATAATTATTGAATCGGTTTCTAAAACAGAAGGGGTTTTACTTGGCGAAAAAAAACCAACAGTTGTAATTGATGAATTTGCAACAAGTACAATTAATTTAAAGGTGTTTTTTTGGTTAGATACATTTAAAAGTTCGTCAAAAAGCTATCATTTAGGAGTTAGAACACAAGTAATGAAAAATGCTTTGCAGACACTAACGGATAATGGATTCTCACTTCCATCTTCTATTGTGGAAATTAAACAATATGAAGGTTAAACTTTCTTCAAAAAACCTAATAAAACTTTCGTAAGTTCGTCTCTGTTTTCAATGTGACTCATGTGTCCGTCGTTGAAAGTAACTAATTCAACATCTGAATTTTCAACTTGGTCTTTTGTTTCTTCGTAGTTTAAAACAGGATCTTTTTTCCCTAAAATTAATACTTTAGGATACGGAGTTAAATGCAATAAAACCTCTCTGTCGTTACGTACTTTCATGCCTTCTTGCGCAGCAACAATTCCTTGTAAAGGAGTTTTTAAAGCTTCTTCTTTAACCACTTCGATTTCGTCAACTAATCTATCTCTATTTTCTTCGCTAAATAAATTAGCAATTGCCATACGAATTGCGGTAATGTAACTCTTCTTAACAGCTAAAATAGCTCTGTTTCTGTTTAGTTTTCGTTCGTCACTATCTGCTCTTGCGGTTGAGTTTACTAAAACCAAACCTTTCATCATATCAGGGTATAATTCGGCTAAAGCCAAAGCAACATAACCACCCATAGAATGCCCAACTAAAACTACTTTGCGCAACTTTAATTCGTGTAACACATGGTGTACAGCATCTGCCATATCTTCCATAGTATGCACGTAACCCAAACAATCTGTTGAACCATGACCCAGTAAATCCACACAAATAACACGGTGTTTTTTAGCCAATTCTTCTATGTGGGCGTTCCACATGGTTGAATTTTCTAAAAAACCATGCAAAAGAACAATGGCAGTTCCTTTTCCAATATCTGAATACGTTATTTTGGTGTTTTTGTAAAAAGTGTGTTTCAATGGGTTGTTGATAAGTTGGTAGTGCAAAAATAACATTTACGTTTTTAAAAATGTAAATTTGAGAAAAGCATTTTTAGATTTATGAACAGATTAGTTATTATTGGAAACGGTTTTGATTTAGCACATAATTTACCAACTTCGTACGGGCATTTTATTGATGATTTTTGGAGGTTTTTAAAAGAAAATTGTTCCAATGAAAATATTAAAAAACTTGTCTTTGTTGACGATAATTATTTAGGAATCTTTGATTTTGAAGATGTAAACAATTTTTCAGACTTTAAAAAAAGTGTAAGACAATATTCTGACGAGTATGGGAAAATAAATATTGAGGATTCTACAAAAGGTTTTATTTGTTTTGAAAGCCAGAATTCAAGGAAGCCAATCTTTAAATTTGAGAATGATTTTTTTAGAATAATTAATGAAAAAAGATTAGAGAAATGGGTTGATATAGAAGACCTGTATTATAAAATTTTAAAAGACAAACTAAATGGAAATAGGTTTTTTAGTTATTACAAGAGTGTTGCTGAATTGAATGATGAGTTTGAGCAAGTAAAAAATCTTCTAGAGAGATATTTGATAGAGAAAGTCGAACAAAAATATAGTTTTGATTACAATGAAAATGAATCTCATCAATTAATGCCTATTTATAATTTTTTAAAGCCAATTTCACTTTTGAGTAATGAGCATAATGTATTGAAAGAGTTTTCTGGCTCAGATGATGTGGATGAAATAAAAAAACATTTTGAAAAAGAACATAGGGAAGAATTAGTAAATAAGTTATATTTCTTAAACTTCAATTACACGCCAACAATTGAAATTTACAGTAATTTGTTAAATAAAGATGACCGAATTGAAGTTAAACTAAATTACATTCACGGTGAACTTGGAAATAAAACACTTAATAAGCTTAATTTTGGTTTTGGAGATGAAATGGATGATGATTATAAGTTAATTGAGAATTTAGATGATAATGAATACCTAAAAAACTTCAAGTCTTTTCAGTATCTACAAAATTCAAATTATAGTAATTTGTTGTCTTACGTGAATAGCGATAAATTTCAAGTAATAATCATAGGTCATTCTTGTGGTTTGTCAGATAGAACTTTATTAAACACTATTTTTGAACATGAAAATTGCCGTTCTATAAAAGTGTTTTATCATCAAGAAGAAGACGAAAATGGTGATATTAAAGGAGATAATTATACAGATTTAGTTCAAAATATTTCTCGTCATTTTAATGATAAAAAATTAATGAGAAGTAAACTTGTCAATAAAGAACTTTGTAAACCTTTACCTCAAATACAATTACCTAAAAAAGAATAAGACACAATCTTGTCATTTCGACAAAGGAGAAATCACATTAGTGAGATTCTTCCTTCGTCAGAATGATAACTTTGAGCATAAAAAAACGATTTACATTTCTGCAAACCGTTTCTTTTAAACTTATAACCTATAAACTCTTAAACAAAATTTAAGAATTCATTATCGACTCAATTTCATCGATCTCAATAGGAATGTTGCGCATCAAATTAAATGGCTCTCCATTAGCTTGAATTACAACATCGTCTTCTAAACGAATTCCAAAACCTTCTTTTGGAAGATAAATTCCTGGCTCAACGGTAAAAACCATATTTGCTTGCATTGGCTCGAACAACAAACCATAATCGTGCGTATCTAATCCCATGTGATGCGAAGTTCCGTGCATAAAGTATTTTTTATACGCTGGCCAATCTGGGTTTTCATTTTGAACATCGGCTTTGTCCAATAACCCCAAACCTAATAATTCAGAAGTCATTAATTTTCCAACTTCAACATGATATTGTTTCCATAATGTACCTGGAACAAGCATTTTTGTAGCTTCGTTTTTTACACGTAAAACAGCATTATAAACAGCAGCTTGCCTTTCAGTAAATTTCCCAGAAACAGGAATAGTTCTACTCATATCACTAGAGTAATTGGCGTATTCTGCACCAACGTCTAATAAAATTAAATCGCCAGCATTACATTGTTGGTTGTTTTCAATATAATGTAAAACATTAGCATTATTTCCAGAAGCAATAATTGGCGTATAAGCAAAACCTTTAGAACGATTTCTTAAAAATTCATGAGCAAATTCAGCTTCAATTTCGTATTCCATTACGTTTGGTTTTACGAAATTTAAAATTCGTCTAAAGCCTTTTTCGGTAATATCACATGCTTGTTGAATTAAATCTAGTTCTTCACTTTCTTTAACCGAACGAATGCGTTGTAAAATTGGGTTTGATTTTTCTACTTTATGAGCAGGATAATCGTTTTTCCATTTTTTTATAAAACGAGCTTCACGCGTTTCAGTTTCAATTGTTGCTCTATAATGTTCATTTGTATTAATGTACATGGTATCGGCATACGACATTAACTCTTTCAATGTTTTGTCAAAATCTTGTAACCAAATTACGTTTTTAATTCCCGAAACTTCAAAAGCACGTTCTTTAGTCAGTTTTTCACCTTCCCAAACCGCAATATGGTCGTTTGTTTCTTTTAAAAATAAAATCTCACGTTGGTTTTCATATGGAGCATCTGGAAAAAGCAACAAAATACTTTCTTCTTGATCTACGCCGCTTAAGTAAAAAATATCTCTATGTTGAGCAAAAGGCAAAGTACTATCTGCTGAAACTGGGTAAATATCGTTTGAATTAAAAATAGCAAGTCCGTTTGGTTTCATTTGAGAAGCAAACTTTTTTCTGTTTTTAATAAATAAGTCTTTGTCTATTTGATGGTATTTCATTGTGCAATATTGTTTTATTAAACTTTGACTCAAAAATAATAACTTTAAAAGGAATAGTTGTTAATTCCGATGTAAAATTTTGACATGCAGCAATTATTGGTTAATTTTCCAATCAAATTTTTCCTCATGAAGAAACTTCTTTTATTCTCCTTATTTATTTCATCTGTTGTTTTTGCACAAGACAATTTGTTTACCAAAGTTGCTTTTCAAAATATTGGACCAACAATTATGAGTGGTAGAATTGTTGATTTAGCAGTAAATCCTGAAAATCCAACCGAATTTTATGCCGCTTATGCTTCTGGTGGACTTTGGTACACGAATAATAACGGGAATAGTTTTAGGCCAGTCATGGATTCGGCTCCAACTTTAAACTGTGGTTCAGTTACGGTTGATTGGAAATCGGGAACAATTTGGGTAGGAACTGGTGAAGTAAACGCATCGCGTTCATCGTATTCAGGGATTGGTGTTTTAAAATCTTCGGATAAAGGAAAAACATGGGAAAATTTAGGTTTACCTGAAAGTCACCACATAAGTAGAATTTTGGTTAACCCAAAGGATACTAATGAAATTATTGTTGGAGTTACAGGACATTTATATACTAAGAATAAAGAAAGAGGAATTTACAAAACTTTAGATGGTGGAAAAACATGGCAACAAACTCTTTTTGTTAATGATGAAACCGGAATTATTGATGTTGTGGTTGATTCGAATAATTTCAATATTCAATACGCTGCTGCTTGGCAAAAAGACAGAAAAGCATGGGATTTTAAAGGAAATGGTAACGGTTCTGGAATTTACAAAAGTACAGATGCCGGCTCTAATTGGAACTTAATTTCAAGTTCAGAAAGTGGATTTCCTGCAGATGAAGGAGTTGGTAGAATCGGACTTTTTGCAGTCAATGATTCTGTAGTGTATGCAGTTTTGGATAATCAGAATAAGCGACCAAATTCAAAAATGGAAAAACCAAAAGATGCCAACGCAGCTCTTTTTGAAACGGAAGTTATAGGTTGCGAATTATATAAATCTATTGATGGTGGAATTTCTTGGAAAAAAACGCATGAGAACTACATTGACGATTTGTATTACAGTTATGGTTATTATTTTGGAAATATAGCGGTAGATTTAACGAATGAAAATAGGATTTATCTTGGTGGCGTTCCGTTGATTTTTTCGGAAGATGGAGGAAAAACCTTTAAGTCAATTAGCAAAGAAAATGTGCATGCCGATCATCATGTAACGTGGATAAACCCAAAAAATCCAAATCATATTATTAACGGAAACGATGGTGGAGTTAACATTACATATGATAATGGAGAACATTGGTTCAAATGCAACAATCAAGCAGTTGGGCAATTTTATACGGTGAATGTAGATGATGAAAAACCATATAATGTTTATGGCGGCTTGCAAGATAATGGCGTTTGGGTTGGGCCAAATAATTACGAACATTCATTAGATTGGCAACAAGAAGGTAAATATCCGTATGAATTTTTAATGGGTGGTGATGGAATGCAAGTGCAAATAGATAATCGCGATGCAAATATTGTGTATACAGGATATCAGTTTGGTAATTATTATAGAATTGATAGAAAATCTGGTAAAAGAGATTTCATAACACCAAAGGTTAAAAAAGAGGAAGAAGCATTACGTTTCAATTGGCAAACACCTATTTTATTATCGTCTCATAACCAAGATATTTTATACATGGGTTCTCAGTTTTTATACCGTTCAATGAATCAAGGTAAAAATTGGGAGAAAGTATCTGGCGATTTAACAAAAGGTAAAGTAGAAGGCAATGTAGCTTTTGGGACTATTACAACAATTGCAGAAAGTAATTCTCAGTTCGGATTATTATATGTGGGTTCAGATGATGGGTTAATCCATGTTTCAAAAGATGGGGGTATTACATGGTTAAAAATTTCTGAAAATCTTCCTCAAAATTTATGGGTATCACGAGTTGTTGCTTCAAAATATAAGAAAGAACGAGTTTATGCAACTTTAAACGGTTATCGAAACGACAATTTTAAATCGTATGTTTTTGTTTCAGATGATTATGGAACAACCTGGACAAATATTTCAAAGGGCTTGACTAATGCTGTAAACGTAATTATTGAAGATTCAGAAAAAGAAAATATTTTATATGTTGGTACTGATAATGGTTTGTTTATTTCAATGGATAAAGGTTTGTCTTGGCAAGATTTTTCTTCAGTAATGCCAAATGTTGCTGTTCATGACTTGGTTATTCAAGCTAAAGCCAAAGAACTAGTGGTGGCGACACATGGCCGATCAATTTATAAAGTGAATTTAGATAAAATACAAGCATTGGATGCTAAAATTTTAGCAAAAGAAATTCATGTTTTTGATGTGGAAAAAATAAAAAAATCAGATCGTTGGGGTAGTTCTTGGAGTTCTTGGTCTGAAATATTTGAACCAAAAACAAATATTTCAGTTTATTCAAACTCTAAAAAAGAAGTAGTTCTAAATGTTAAAAATGAAAAACAGAAATTATTGTTTACAAGAAAAGTTTCTTTGGTTAAAGGATTGAATTTTGTGGAGTATGATTTATCGGTAGACGAAAAATATTCAAATAAAGAGAAAATTACTAAAGCAAAAAACAATAAATATTACTTAAATGAAGGTGCTTATTTTGTTGAAATTGAGGTAAATAAAATAAAATATAGTTCAAAATTAATTATTGAAATGCCAAAGCAATAAAAAAATGTTAAATCCGTTATAAATTATAGCATGGTTTTTGATTGTTTTAACATAAAATTACAAAACATGAGGTTGAAAGTTTTTTTAGCGGCAATTTTACTCGGATTTATATCTTTTTCTTGTTCAGATAAAGATGATGTTTCTGTTGAACCACAATTAATCATTAAATTTAAATTTGATCCTACTCAGGTTAGATTGAATAATTTAGGTCAACCTTCATTGGTTCCTGTCGGAAATGCGGCACAATCTCCTATTTTTAATTCAATAAGTGCACATTATTTTGAATTAGCTCCAAATCAATATACGGCATTAGGGCAAGGTTCTGTTTTGTATCATGCACCAGAAACAATGGCAGGAGGAGACTTGGCTATTGATTTTAGTAGAGCTAAAATTGTTGGAGAAGACGAAATCTTTTTGTCAATACCTTTAAGTCAAGTTCCGCAAGGAAATTACGAATACGTTCGCGTTTCTCTTTCTTATCAAAATTATGAAATTTCTGTAAGAAGCAATGCTGTTGATTATATCGGAACTTTAGAAAGTTTTGTGGGTTATAATTCCTATATTACAACACATTATATAGGGAACAATTCCTTTCCTGTTAATGGAAATCGATTGCAAGGATATTGGGCTTTTGGGTTAAATGGTTTGCCTTATGCTGCTTCAGGGCAAGCGCCTTCTGGTGCAACAACGGTTCCTAATCCAATTGCATCTACTTCGCCTATTCCTGCTGGATCTTGTGTGGTTACTGGTAAATTTCAAAATAATTTAGTTATAACCAACAATGAAACAAGCGATGTTTATGTAACACTTTCCTTGTCTAACAACAACAGTTTTGAATGGGAAGAAGTTATTGCTGACGGAAAATATGAGCCATCAATAGGTGAAAATGTTGTAGATATGGGGCTTAGAGGTTTAATTCCTTCTTTTGAAAGATAAAACGTTTTTTTAATATTGGTTTTGCATAGCTTAAACGTTTTTTAAATTCATTATAAATTAGCTTGAAAAGGTTGTAGTTAATGGTAATATGGTGTATTTTTGTTTGGTTTTAAATAAAATAAGAACAATCAAATAAAAATTATGGCAAAATCAGCACTTTTAAAGTCGTCTATTGGTAAAAAATACTGGATGGCTCTTACAGGTTTATTCTTATGCTTGTTTTTGGCAGGACATTTAGCAGGTAATCTACAATTAATCTTTGGAACACCGCTTCAGTTTAATGAATATGCTTTATTCATGACTACAAATCCAGCTGTAAAACTGCTTTCTTATCTAACTTACATTTCTATTTTATTTCACGCAGTAGATGGAATATTATTAGCAATTCAAAACAAAAAAGCCAGGCCAATAGGTTATGCGAAAAATAATGCTGCTGCTAATAGTGGTTTCGCTTCTAGAAATATGGCGGTTTTAGGAACTTTAATTTTAGTTTTCATCGTTACACACATGGTCAATTTTTGGGCTAAAATGCATTTTGATAAAAACATGCCTTTAATGACTAAATCTATCGAAGTGCAGCCTGGAATGTCTCAAGATTTTTATGTTGGAACTTCAGTAGGGCAATATTACCCTGTTGATCAAGTACAAGCTGAAAATGAAAAATTACAAGAAGGTGCAATGCCAAAACAACTTGTGATTAAGAACAAAACAGAAGTTTATAATGTTCAAGCAAATGTAAAAATGGCAGATTTATATAAAGATCTACATAAAATTACTTTTGCATTTTTTAAGAACCCAAAAACGGGTTTAATTGCAACAATTGCATACGCATTGGCAATGATTGTTTTAGGTTTTCACTTATGGCATGGTTTTGCAAGTGCTTTTCAATCGTTAGGAGTTAATAGTCCTAAGTTGAATAATACAATTAAATTTTTAGGAAAAGCATTTGCGGTTATTGTACCGTTATTATTTGCTATCATTCCATTATATATTCACTTTATTTCTAAATAATATTTATCCGAAAAGATTATGGCTTTAGATTCTAAAATACCAAATGGTCCAATTTCTGATAAATGGACAGACTACAAAAACCATATTAACTTAGTAAACCCAGCTAATAAACGTAATATTGATATTATTGTTGTTGGAACTGGTTTAGCAGGTGGTTCTGCTGCTGCAACTCTTGCAGAATTAGGTTATAACGTAAAAGCTTTTTGTTTCCAAGATTCTCCACGTCGTGCTCACTCAATTGCAGCACAAGGAGGTATCAATGCGGCAAAAAACTACCAAGGAGATGGCGATTCAACATTCCGTTTGTTTTACGATACTGTAAAAGGAGGAGATTATCGTGCTCGTGAAGCTAACGTACATCGTTTAGCAGAAGTTTCTGCAAATATCATTGACCAATGTGTAGCACAAGGTGTTCCATTTGCTCGTGATTATGGTGGATTATTAGATAACCGTTCGTTTGGAGGTGTATTAGTATCAAGAACTTTTTATGCTAAAGGACAAACCGGTCAACAATTATTATTAGGTGCTTATTCGGCAATGAACCGTCAAATAGGTCGTGGTAAGATAAAAATGTATAACCGTCACGAAATGCTAGATTTAGTAAAAGTAGACGGAAAAGCAAGAGGGATTATTGCTCGTAACTTGGTTACAGGTGAAATTGAAAGACATTCAGCTCATGCGGTAGTAATTGCTTCAGGTGGTTATGGAAATGTTTTCTTCTTATCGACAAATGCAATGGGAAGTAATGCTACTGCAGCGTGGAAAATCCACAAAAAAGGAGCATTTTTTGCAAACCCTTGTTATACACAAATTCACCCAACATGTATTCCAGTTTCTGGAGATCATCAGTCTAAATTAACGTTAATGTCTGAATCATTACGTAATGACGGTCGTATTTGGGTTCCTAAAAAACTAGAAGATGCTCAAGCAATTCGTGAAGGAAAATTAAAACCAACACAATTGGCTGAAGAAGATAGAGATTATTACTTAGAGCGTCGTTATCCTTCTTTTGGTAACTTAGTACCTCGTGATGTTGCATCTCGTGCTGCTAAAGAAAGATGTGATGCTGGTTTCGGAGTAAATAAAACAGGAGAAGCTGTTTATTTAGATTTTGCTTCTGCAATTCAACGTTACGGTAAAGAACAAGCTAAAATTAAGCATTTAGATGAAAATGATGCTGATTTAGTGAAACAATTAGGTACTGAAGTTGTTGCTAATAAATACGGTAACTTATTCCAAATGTATGAGAAAATTGTTGATGAAAATCCATATACAACTCCAATGATGATTTACCCTGCGGTTCATTATACAATGGGAGGTACTTGGGTTGATTATAACTTGCAAACAACAATTCCTGGATGTTTCTCAATTGGAGAGTCTAATTTTTCTGATCATGGTGCAAATAGATTAGGAGCTTCTGCTTTAATGCAAGGTTTAGCAGATGGATATTTTGTTTTACCTTATACTATAGGTGATTATTTAGCTGCTGATATTCGTACAGGAAAAATTCCTACAGATACACCAGAGTTTGATGAAGCTGAAAATAATGTACGTCAACAATTAGAGAAATTCATTAATAATAACGGTACACATTCTGTAGATTATTTCCATAAGAAATTAGGAAAAATCATGTGGGATAAAGTTGGAATGGCACGAAATGCTAAAGGACTTACAGAGGCAATCGAAGAAATTGCAGCTTTAAGAGAAGAGTTCTTTAAAGATGTTCGTGTTCCTGGAACATTGGATAGTTTTAACCAAGAATTGGAAAAAGCAATGCGTGTTGCAGATTTCATGGAATTAGGAGAATTATTCGCAAAAGATGCTTTACATAGAAACGAATCTTGTGGTGGTCACTTCCGTGAAGAATACCAAACAGAAGATGGTGAAGCAATGCGTGACGATGAAAACTTTGCTTATGTTGCTGCTTGGGAATACAAAGGGAAACCAAGTGAAGCTGTTTTACATAAAGAAGAGTTGAAGTTTGAAAATATTAAACTAGTTCAAAGAAGTTATAAATAAAATTAGTCAAAGGTCGAAAGTCAAAAGTCTCTAAGTAGAAGACTTTTAAACTTTAGGCATTAAGACTTTTAAACTTAAAAGTATGAATCTTACATTAAAAATATGGCGTCAAAAAAACGCTCAAGATAAAGGACAACTAGTTGATTATAAAATTAGCGATGTTTCTCCAGATATGTCTTTCCTTGAAATGCTAGATGTATTAAATGACGAATTAATTCAAAAAGGTGATGAGCCTGTTGCATTTGACCACGATTGTCGTGAGGGAATTTGCGGTATGTGTTCTTTGTATATTAATGGTGAAGCTCACGGACCAGATAGAGCGGTAACTACGTGTCAATTGCATATGCGTATGTTTAAGGATGGTGATACTATTTATATTGAGCCATTTAGAGCAAAAGCATTTCCGGTTGTTAAAGATTTAGTTGTAGACAGAAGTTCGTTCGATAGAATTCAGCACGCAGGTGGTTTTATTTCTGTAAATACTTCAGGAAATACTCAAGATGCAAACAACATTCCAATTAATAAAAAAGATGCTGATGATGCTTTCGATGCTGCAACTTGTATTGGTTGTGGTGCTTGTGTAGCAACTTGTAAAAACTCATCAGCAATGTTATTTGTTTCTGCAAAAGTTTCTCAATTTGCTTTGTTGCCACAAGGTAAAGTAGAAGCGGCTGATCGTGTTATGAACATGGTAAACCAAATGGATACAGAAGGTTTTGGAAACTGTACTAATACAGGAGCTTGTGAAGTAGAATGTCCAAAAGGAATTTCTCTTGAAAACATTGCTCGTATGAACAGAGAATACTTAAAAGCTAGTATTAAATAGTTTTTTACAAAATAGTTGTAAAAAAACGTCCTGTATATGCAGGACGTTTTTTATTTTTATAGTATGGAAATAGCAATCATTCAGACCGATTTAATTTGGGAAAACCCAGAAGCAAATAGAGTACAATTTGAGCAGAAAATAAATACCATTTCACAACCAGTTGATTTAATTGTGTTACCCGAAATGTTTTCTACTGGTTTTACGATGTTTCCTAATAATTTAGTGGAAACAATGACTGGAAAAACAGTTAACTGGATATTGGAAATTGCTCATTCTAAACAAGTTGCTATATGCGGAAGTATCATAATTGAAGAAAATACCAATTATTATAACCGATTTGTTTTTGTCTATCCAAATGGAGAAATAAAAACCTATGATAAAAGGCATTTGTTTTCTTTAGCTGGAGAACACGAACAATATACACAAGGAGCAGAGAAAGTAATCATTCAGTATAAAGATTGGAAAATTTGCCCGCAAATATGCTACGACTTGCGTTTTCCTGTTTTCAGTAGAAATGTTGAAGAATACGATTTGTTGATTTATGTTGCCAATTGGCCAAAGCCAAGAATTACTGCTTGGGATGCGCTATTAAAAGCCAGAGCAATAGAAAACATGAGTTTTGTTATTGGTGTTAACCGAATAGGTTTAGATGGAAATAAACACGAATATGTAGGTCATTCAATTGTGATTGATGAATTAGGAAACTCCATCGTAGAAGCAAATGAAAATGACGATGTGTTTTTTGCAACGTTAGATAAAGTACAATTGCTTCAAACAAGAGAGAAACTAAATTTTTTAAATGATAAAGATGATTTTTCGATTAATCTAAAATAAAATCTTGGTCCACATCCCAATTAGCTCTTACATCAATTGTTTTTGAATAGTATTTTACTTCTTCAGCTTGACGTTGCTCTAAATAATCACCTGTGTCCCAAAAGCCATTTTTATTATCGTCGTAAATTACACGAAGTGAATATACATTCGGTTCAATTAAATCAAATTGTAAGAATTCTTCACCATTAGATATTGATGAGGCAATAACATCTCCTTTAGGGTTTAAAATCTCAAGTAGTATA